>CBDUKI010000021.1:0-16450 GCA_965367765.1 uncultured Henriciella sp. | reverse complement strand
AGCGGCATGTCACCCACCTCGTCGAGCAGCAATGTACCGCCATGATCCTGCTCGAACACGCCGAGCTTGACCGGCAGACCATTGCTGTCTTCCTCACCGAACAGTTCACGCTCCATCTGATCGGGCGCAATATTGGCGGCGCTGACCACCACGAACGGACCGGAAGCCCGGGCCGAATGCTGGTGGATCAGGCGGGCGCACAGTTCCTTGCCGACACCGGCGCTTCCAGTAACAAGCACCCGTGAATTGGTTGGCGCAACCTTCTCGATCGCATGGCGCAGGGTTTGGGCCGCGCCGCTGTCGCCAACCCAATCCGAAACATGCAAGCTGCGTGTGCGCAAGGCGAGGTTTTCGCGTTTGAGCTGGGCGGATTCGACAGCGCGTTCGACCAGGTGGAGCAGGCGATCGGCCTTGAAGGGTTTTTCAAGAAAATCATAGGCACCGCGTCGGATCGCGGCGACGGCGGTTTCGATATTACCGTGACCACTGATCACAATCACCGGCAGCAGCGGGTCGATCGCCTTCAGGTGTTTGAGGACGGACAAGCCGTCCATCTCGCTACCCTGCAACCAGACATCAAGCACAACCAGGCTGGGTGTGCGGTTCTTGACTTCGGCCAGAGCCGCTTCGGCGGTCGCAGCAGAGCGGACCGAATAGCCCTCATCTTCCAGGACGCCACCGATCAGCTCGCGGATATCCGGTTCGTCATCGACGACGAGAATGTCACTCCTCATTTCGCGTACTCCACTGACTTGTCTTCACTTTTCACGCCCTGCCCCATTTGTACCGGCAGCGAGATACGCACCTGCGCCCCGGGAAGCCGGTCTTTTCTCGACTGCAAGCTGATTGTGCCTCCATGGTCCATGATAATCCGGTCCACGATCGCCAATCCAAGACCCGTGCCACCTTCCTTGGCAGTGACATAGGGCTCCAGCAGGCGTTCCTTGACATCCTCTGGGAAGCCCGGGCCATTATCTGTCACGGTGATCTCGAACATGTCCGGGGACAGGCGTTCGATCTTCACATTGATCTGACCGATGGTCTCATCATCCTCTGAGCGGCTGGACAGCGCCTCGGCTGCATTCCTCACGATATTGCCAAACGCCTGGCCAAGCAGGCGCTGATCACCAGACATGTGGATTTCGTCCTCGTCATGGGTCACCGTGATTTGCAGGTCCGGATTAACGACCTGCTGCGCAAAACAGACATCCTCAAGCATGGACACGATGTCAAACACGGCAGCGGTCGGTTTTGGCATGCGGGCAAAGTCAGAAAATTCCTGCACCATGCGGCCAATGTCAGAGACCTGACGCATGATCGTGTCGAGGCATTTCTGGAAAATGCCATCACTGTCATCGATCTTGTCGCTGTAGCGACGCTTGAGGCGCTCCGTTGACAGCATGATTGGGGTCAGTGGGTTGCGGATCTCATGCGCGATGCGGCGGGCGACATCCCGCCAGGCCAGCTGGCGCTGGGCATTGATCAGCCGGGTGGCATCATCGAACGTGAACACGAAGCCGCCAGCGACCTCCTGATTGATCTTCAGGCGCACATGGCGATCGCCATCATTGCTGGACAGGTTAAGCGAAGCATCGACCGCATCATTGGTTTCAGAGGCCTGGCGTGCGAACTTGAACAATTCCGGGGCGGCATCCTGTATCGACTGCCCAACCAGATCCTGGCGCCCGAGCAGGCTTTCAGCCGACCGGTTCGCAAGGGTGATAAGGCCGGCCGAGTCAGTGCGAAGGACGCCGGCGCTAAGTTCAGACATCAAGGTCTCAAGAAATTGGCGGCGAGCCTCAGACTCCTCACGCGCAGACAGAAGCTCATTGCGACGATCATCCAGCTGCGCCGTCATCAGGTTGAAAGATTTTGATAAAGCCCGCACTTCATCGTCAGCTTCAGGCAGCGGCACGCTGACATTTCGCATCCCTTCACTGACATCCCGCGCTGCATAGGCCAGGCGGCTTATCGGACCAGAAATCCGACCGGCCACTTCTTGAGCCAGACGCACTGACAGCAACAGGACCAAGGCAATGATCTGGAAATAGGTAATCAGGAAAAGCCCCTGCAGGCGCTCACTGCGCTGGCCCTCGGCACGATAGTCAGCAAAAGCATTCTGGGCCCGTCGTAATTGGTCGACCAGTTTGGAATCCAGCGACTTGGCGAGGTACAGATAGGTGCCGTCAATATCTTCAAGCTTCAGCAAGGCGAAGGCGAAACCGGCCTGCTCCTGCAAGGACAAGACAACCTCACCATCATCGGCCTCTTCAAATGTATTCTCTGAGAGGCGGCGAAAATAGCCCGTTTCGGACATGTTTTCAGCAATCGCTGTGGGATAGCCATTGCGATCAACGATATAGGCCGACGGGATATTGCGGATGTAAGACTGGATGCCGAGATAGGCCTCGAACCGATCCCGGTCGTTGAGATAGCCTTCGGCGGCATTGTTCACATCTACCGCCATCAAGCGGGCATCCTGTTCGAAACTGTCACTGAAGTCGGCTACATATTCATCCGCCAGCGCAGATGCTTCTTCGGCCAAGGCCACGGCCGGTTCGCCAAACCAGCGCTCGATGCCGTTCTCGATCGTGATCCACAGGAAGAAAGACACGATCACGGACGGGATCATCGCGGACAGACCGAACAGAAGCATGAAACGCCGCGCCAGCCGCCCGCCCCCGTCGGCATCCTTGGTGGTGCGTAATTCAAGGTATCGCGAAATCACAATCCAGCCGAGGATCAACAGGATCACTGTGTTGATGACGAGCAGTATCTGGACCTGATTGGGAAGCTCTGAAGCCGGGGACGACCGGGCAAGCGCAATAAAGCTTGCAGTTGCACAAATGATGGCCGCCAGGGCAAAAAGAACCTGGAACCACACCCCGCCAGACTGTCGAAACTGCTTCACCACACCAGCTGGCATGTTCAGTCCTCTACAAAGACCGTCGCATAACGGTCACAGTGAGGATTTAGAGCAACAGTTTGCTCAGGCGTCAATCTTCCTTGTCCAGTCCCAAAGCATTTATCCGGGCGCGCAGCGTGTTGCGGTTCACCCCGAGAAGCGCTGCCGTACGCAGCTTGTTGCCGGAGGTAACTGAGAGCGCCAGGCGAATGAGCGGGCGCTCGACCTGCTCCAGCACGGACTGGTATATCTTTTCGTCATCATCAGCGCCTTTCAGCAGGTCGGCCATCACGAAACGGTGCAGCAGGGTTTCAATCTCGCCCTCAAAGGTTGTGGTACCGGCGGATTCCTTCATTGATTCGGCGCGCAGTTCGCGCTCGATGTCGCCCTGCGAAATCGTGTCATCCGGGCTAAGCGCAACGAGACGGAAAATCAGGTTCTCGAGTTCACGGACATTGCCCGGCCAGTCATAAGCCATGAGCAGGTCCATCGCCGACGGGTCAATCTGCTTCTCGGCCAGGCCACGTTGCTCGGCCCTGATCAGGAAGGTGCGCACCAGTTCCGGGATATCGACCTTGCGCCGGCGCAATGGCGGCATATCGATCCGCACAACATTGATGCGGTAATACAGGTCCTCACGGAAAGAGCCGGACTCGACCAGGGCTGACAAGGGCTGGCGCGTTGAGGCAATGATCCGTCCACCACCATTCTCACGCATCAGTTTGACCAGCTGGGTCTGCGCTTCGGCTGGCAAGTCACCAATTTCATCGAGATAGATGGTCGCGTCATCCTGATAGGCGATGCCCGGCTTGTCTGGGGTGCCAAACAGGTCCTGGCTGACCTGTTGCGTCGACATAGCGGCAAGGTCGAGCGAAAAGAACTGGCCCTTATCTGGTTTGCCAAGGTCATGTATCGCGCGGGCGGCCAGCTCCTTGCCCGTACCGGATTCTCCTTCGATCAAGACCGTCAGGTCAGTATTCATGACCCGTGAGATGATCCGGTAAACATCCTGCATCGGCTCCGAGCGCCCTGTCAGCGGCAGGCCAGAATCAATCGGGAGCGTGGGTTTCGCGCTCTTGCTGGCGGACTTGCCTTTCAGGGCCCTGTCGACAAGGTCCAACAGCTGATCAATATCGAACGGCTTGGGCAGATAATCGAACACGCCATGCTGGGCCGCAGAGGCGGCTGTCAGGATCGTGTTTTGGGCACTCATGACAATGAAGGGCAATTCCGGGCGGGCCAGCCGGAAGGATGGCAACAGCTCGAAGATCGCGGTATCGGTGAGGTAGACGTCGGTAACCACCAGGTCGCCCTCCCCATTCCTGATCCAGCGCTCCAGGGCTTCGGGCGATCCGGTCGCACGAACATTGTATCCGGCGCTCACCAGGGTCTGATTCACGATCAGGCGGATGCTGGCATCATCTTCGGCGAGCAGAACGGTTCTTTGGCTCATTGATCCTGCTTTCTGGGTATCGGCAAATAGACGGAGAAACGGGTTTGGCCGGGCACGCTGTCAATCTTGATGCGTCCGTCATGGAAGCTGATGATTTCGTTGACAATATTCAGCCCAAGCCCACGCCCACCGGATTTGGAAGACGTGAACAGATCGAACATTTTCTCGCGGGTTTCCAATGGGATACCCAGCCCGTTATCCTGCACGGTAACGCGCACCGCACGGCCTAATCGACCGGTGCGCGATGGCCCGGCAATCGCAAAACCGGTTTCGAATGCCGTCTCGATCCGAACCGTCGGCTTGTTACTGCCGGACAGAGCCGCCTCGCAGGCATTGCGAGCGATGTTCTGAAATGCCTCATGCAGGTGGTCCCGGTCACCAATGATTTCCGGCAAAGACGGGTCGAACACACGAACGATTTTTACCTGGCTGCCCTGCGCGGCTTCCTCTGCGGCCACAACCTTGTTGAGGACCTCATGAATATTGAACCCACGTTTGCGCGGCGATGAAAACAGCTCGAATGCTGACAAACGTGAGATCAGGCGTTCGATGCGTTTTGTCTCACTCTGGATAATGTCGAGCATCGCCGTCTGGTCATCGCGAGCCGATCGGGCGAGCAATTGCGCCGCCCCGGAAATGCCCGCCAGCGGGTTCTTGACCTCATGGCCAAGGATCTTGCCAAAGGCGGCCACACTGGACTGACTATCGACAATGTTCGGGTCTGAGGAATTCATCAACGCGATGACGGTGCCGCCTTCCTCAGTCCGTCGCAGGCGCATATCGACAACGAAATGACGCTTGAAGCCAGGCCCGCTGATATGGACACCGTGGGCGGTCACGTCCCCGGCCAGCTCGTGCGTGCGATCGATCAGCTCAAAAAATGGCGAGTCGTGGAAGACAATCTCGCTGAGCGGGCGACGCCGCATTGAACGCTCAGAATGGCCCAACATTGACTGGGCCTCTGGGTTTGCGGCCACGACCCGGCGAGACGCATCCAGTTGCAACAGCGCGAACGGCGCGAGGCTGGCCAGGTCAACTAAGGTTTTCATGCGGCAACTCCGTGATGTGAAGCCGTGTAAAGGTCTGTCAGACGGCGGCGCAGACGCTCAGCGTCATCGATCCGGCACAGATCAGCACGCAGGGTGCGGCGCTCCTGGTCATCGATCTTGATGGCCAACCTGTCGATGCAGGCCGAGACATGCTTGCGGACAATGCGTAGACCCAGGCGCGGGCCATAGAGCGCCTGGCTATCCTCGATCTGTTCAAGCAGACTGGCAAGCTGCTCTTCCAGACCTGGGCGCTCATATGCGCGGCCCGCCAAAGCGGCATTAACTTCCCCGACCAGCCACGGCTGGCCCATCGCGGCGCGCCCGATCATGACACCATGCGCCCCAGAGGCCTGCAGGGCGCCATGAGCAGCTTCGACAGAATCAATATCCCCATTGACGATGACCGGCAGGTCAACAGCTTCGACTGTCTGGCGAACAGCGGCCCAGTCGGCCTGCCCCTTGTAGAACTGGCACCGGGTCCGGCCATGAACAGTGAGCATCCTGATGCCCATATTTTGAGCATGGCGGGCAATTTCAGGGGCGTTGAGCATTTGATCATCCCACCCGAGGCGCATTTTCAACGTCACAGGCAGACCGTCCGCGCCCTCGATGGCAGCAGCGATGATGGCTATAGCAAGCTCGGGTTCGCGCATCAGGGCGGAGCCAGAATTGCCGCCAGTGACCTGACGCGCCGGGCACCCCATATTGATGTCGACAAGATCCACACCAGCCTCTCGCAACAGCCGCGCACCCTGCCTCATGTCGTCAGGCCGACGGGCGGCAAGCTGCACAATCCATTGCCCGTTGCCCTCATGCCGACAAGTTCGGCGCACAACATCCGGCCTGGCCATGGCGAGCGCTTCACCGGCCACCATTTCCGACACCACGGCGCGCGCACCGAAGCGAACGGCCTGTCGCCGGAACGGGGCGTCGGTCGAGCCAGACATCGGGGCCAGCCAGACACGCTCTGCCTTATGGGTGTGCAGGTGCAGCATGAGTGCATAGAAACACATTTCATCTCTGCCTAAAAGTCAGGCAAAGCGCTGATGCGGACAACGGCACTCTCTTGTGGCCTTTCTGCATCAGAGCGCCTAAAAGGCGGCTATGAGCGTTGCAGCAATCATCGTCGCCGGGGGCAAGGGCGAGCGGGCCGGCGGAGACACGCCAAAACAATTGCAGCCCCTCGGCGCGCGCCCTGTTTTCGCCTGGTCTGTCGAGGCGTTCCGAAAGCATGCTCGGGTTGACTTGATCGTGCTGGTTATTCCGCTGGGCGAGAATGCACATTACCAGGCCTGGATAGACGAGGATATTATCCTGGTGAGTGGCGGCGCCAGCCGTACAGCCTCGGTACGCAATGGCTTGCAGGCGGTGGACCTGCAAGCAGATGATATCGTGCTTATCCATGATGCCGCGCGCCCCGGGATCGGTGCGGACACCATTTCCCGCCTGATCGAGACCATAGCCAACAGCGATGCGGCAGCGCCCGCCCTACCCGTTCAGGACGCCATCAAGCGCGACACGCCCACCGGGCTGCAAACCGTCGACCGTGATGGCCTCTACCGTATACAGACGCCGCAGACCTTCCGCTTTGCCACAATCTGGAATGCCCTGGAGGTCACCGACACAACTTTCGTCGATGACCTGCAGGCCGTTGAGGCCCAGGGTGGCAAGGTGGACCTGATTGTCGGCACCGAAAGGCTCAACAAGATTACCTATCCCGGAGATTTGCAGCGCATGTCAAAATTGCTGACTGGACATACAGCGCGCCCCCGCGTCGGCACCGGATTTGACGTCCACGCCTTTGAGCCGGGCACCAATGTTACGTTATGCGGGGTGGATATCCCCCACACTGCCACACTGAAAGGCCACTCGGATGCCGATGTGGCCTGGCATGCGCTGACCGATGCGATTCTGGGTGCGGCGGCCCTGGGGGATATTGGCGACCACTTCCCGCCCAGTGAAGCGCAATGGAAAAATGCCGATTCGGCGATCTTCCTGCGCGGCGCTGCGGCGCTAGTTCGCGCCAGGGGATATGACATTGTCAATTGCGATGTGACGGTGATTTGCGAGGGCCCCAAGGTGAAGCCGCATCGTGAAGCCATGCGCGCCCGCACCGCTGAGGTTCTGGGACTGGAAATCGAGCAAGTAAGCGTCAAGGCCACGACGACTGAAGGCCTGGGCTTTACCGGGCGCGGCGAAGGCATTGCTGCACAGGCCTCTGCGGTCTTGTCAGCGGCAAGCTGACAGGACTAGGGTTGGCTCATGTTTCCAGATCATATTCGTAACCTTGCCCTCCTGGTGTCTGATGAAGCGGCACAACGCAGGGTCAAAATCGTCACCGCCGAAAGCTGCACCGGCGGGCTCATCGCCGCACTGTTCACTGAGTTTGCCGGATCGTCAAAAGTGTTCGAACGCGGGTTCGTGACATACTCCAACAATGCCAAGGCCGAAGTGCTGAATGTGGCTGGCGATGTACTGGCTGACTATGGCGCGGTTTCCGAACCGGTGGCGCGGCTGATGGCCGAGGGCGCGCTGGAAGCCAGTCGGGCCAACTTGTCCATTGCTGTGACCGGCATTGCCGGCCCGGATGGCGGCACACCGATGAAGCCCGTTGGCACCGTCCACATTGCCTGTGCCCGCGAGAACAAGGCAATGGTGCATGAAATGCTGACGCTTGGCCCCATCGGCCGCCAGGAAATCCGTTTGGCCACTGTCGAAGCGGCGCTGAACATGATCCGCGCGCAGATCTAGCCAGTCGGCGCGCCGAAACGCCGGTCAGCCTCCGAGCGGAAAGCCGTCATGATGCGATCCACCGCGAGGCGCGAATTGGTGCGGGCCAGCAGGCGCAGAACCGGGTTGCGAAACTCATAGTCGATATAAAAGTGCACGCGGGTACGTTTCGGTTCGACAGCATCTAGGTGCCAGCGATTTCTCAAGTGACGGAATGGCCCTTCTATCAGCGAGACATCGACCCGGCGGCTCGCGTGATTGGCGCTGACCCGGGTCGAGAAGCGCTCGTCGAAGCCCTTGAAATGCACATCGACTTCGCCGGTGCAGGAATAGACGCCGTTCTGGTCCATCTCGTCCATGACCTTCATGCGCTCGATCCAGCGGATGAATTGCGGGTATTGTCGAATGTCCCGTACCAGATCGTACAGGTTGTCCGCGTCGTGCGGAATCAGGACTTGTTCGCTTAGTCTTGGCACGCCCTGGCCAGTTTCTGCTCACGGGCCATGCGCAGTTTCGCAAAATCCTCACCGGCGTGATAGCTCGACCGCGTCAACGGCGAGGCCGACACCATGAGGAAGCCCTTCGAGCGGGCAATCTCTTCATAGGCGTTGAATTCTTCGGGCGTGACATAGCGATCGATGGCCGCATGTTTGCGCGTCGGTTGCAGGTATTGACCAATCGTCAGGAAATCGATCCCGGCGGAACGCATATCGTCCATGACCTGCATGACTTCCTGTTTGGTCTCGCCCAGGCCAACCATCAAGCCGGACTTGGTGAACTGTGATGGGTCACGGTCCTTGACCTTTTCAAGCAGTCTCAGCGAGTGGAAATAACGCGCACCGGGGCGGATCGATAAGTAGAGCCGCGGCACGGTTTCCAGGTTGTGGTTGAACACGTCAGGGCGGGCATCGATGACTTTCTTTTCCCAGCCATCCTTGCGCAGGAAATCGGGTGTCAGAATCTCGATTGTCGTTTCAGGAGAGGCTGCGCGAATCGCCTCAATCGTGTGCACGAAATGCATCGCGCCACCGTCTTCAAGGTCATCCCGGTCTACCGAGGTGATGACGACATGTTGCAAACCCATCTCGGCAACAGCCTGGGCAACCCGACGTGGCTCGTCATGGTCAAGTGGCAAGGGCTTGCCGGTGGCGACATTACAGAAAGCACAGGCCCGCGTGCACGTTTCGCCCATGATCATCATGGTGGCGTGCTTCTTTTCCCAGCACTCGCCAATATTCGGGCACCCTGCCTCTTCACAGACGGTGACCAGCTGCTTGTCCTTGACCAGCGCCCGGGTCTGGGCGAAGCCCTTGCCAACCGGGGCCTTGACGCGAATCCAGCTGGGCTTGCGCAAAACCTCCGTATCCGGGCGGTTGCGCTTTTCCGGGTGTCGCAATTTCTGCTTGTTATCAATCAGTGTCGCCATGACGACCTAAATGGGCCTAATCCTGCATTCTAGCAAGCCTCTGGCGGGCATAACTGCCCTGCGAAATGCACCGCTAAAACATAAAATGCCTTGCCTGCTTCACCCAATATGACAATTTATTGCAATGAATGCGATTATGAACAGCAGGGATTTGCATGAGTGACCTAACTGTACCAGCGCCACTGCCCTGGAAAGCCTCGCGTGCAAGAAAAGACATTTTCTCCGCGATCATAGATGCCGCCAAGACATTTGGCGGGCACAAGGTTGCGATTGTCGATGGCGACGGCACTGAGGTGACGTACAAAACGGTCTTGCGGGGATCGTTTGCTCTGGGCTCGGCCCTGAAGCGCCGCCTCGACCGGAATGAGACAGTCGGTATCATGTTGCCGACCGGGGCCGGTGCTATTGTCGGCTTTTGCGCTGTATTGGCAGCTGGTCGCTTGCCAGCCATGCTGAACTTCTCTGCTGGTCCTGCCAATATCAAGGCGGCGATGAAGGCAGCAAAGATCACCAAAATCATTACCGCTCACAAATTCATCGATCTGGGTGAGCTACACCCGCTGGTGGCCGAGCTGTCAGATACGGCTGAATTCATTTATCTGGAAGATGTTCGCGAGAGCCTGAAGCTTGGTGACAAGCTGGCCGGTGCGCTTGGCCCGATCCTGCCCCAACTGTTCCACAAGAAGCAGCACCACACCAAACCGGGCGTGGTCCTGTTCACGTCCGGCACCGAAGGCGAGCCAAAAGGCGTGGTGCTGTCGCATCACAATATCGTCGCCAATGTTGAGCAGGTGCGCTCTCTGATTGGCCTGTCGCCCAAGCATGACAGCGTGTTCAACCCCTTGCCTGTCTTTCATTGCTTTGGCCTGACGGTCGGGGCGATCCTGCCGCTGATTGCCGGGGTGCGCGCGGTCTTTCACCCGTCACCCCTTCAACCACGCGAAATCGCAACGCGGATTGCCGAGACGAAATCAACCATCCTGCTGGCGACCGATACATTCATCAGCCAGTACGCACGGGTCGCCAAGGAAGGCGACATGGATTCGATCCGCCTGGCTGTCTGTGGAGCCGAACGAGTCAAGGATGAAACGCGCCAATTCGTGCGCCGCAAGTTCAATATCGAAATCCTCGAAGGCTATGGCGCGACCGAAGCTGCGCCCGTCGTTTCAGCCAATAGTATCGAGTTGAACAAGCCGGGGACGGTCGGCAGATTGCTGTCAGACATGGAGTGCGCCCTCGACCCGGTTGAGGGGATCGACGAAGGCGGACGACTGCGCATTCGCGGGCCGAATATCATGATGGGCTATATGCGCTCATCTGCCCCCGGCGTGATCGAGCCGCCAGAGAATGGCTGGCACGACACAGGCGACATCGTCGTGATCGACGAGGATGACTGCATTCGCATCATGGGCCGGGTGAAACGGTTCGCAAAGATTGGCGGAGAGATGGTATCGCTCACCGTCGTGGAAAACTGTGCCAGCGCCGTCTGGCCGGATGACATGCACGCCGCGGCTGCAATTCCTGACCCACGCAAGGGCGAACAGATCGTGTTGATCTCCACCGCTTCGGAGGCCAACCGGGCCGAATTACTCGCATGGGCGCAGTCGCATGGCGTGTCTGAGCTGTCCGTGCCGCGCAAGGTCTTCCACGTTGACGAAGTGCCCGTCCTGGGCACCGGCAAGGTTGACTATGGCAATGTCGGTAAAATCGTCACATCACTGGTCGCCTAGTTGTCAGCGAGGCTGGCGCCGTTCTAAACGAGGTGAAACATGGCTGATGCTCCACTGATCATGGCGCTGGACCAGGGCACGACATCAAGCCGGACCATTATTTTCGACGACCAGGCCCGCCCGGTTGCAGTGGCGCAACGAGAATTTCCTCAAATCTTCCCTCAGGATGGCTGGGTAGAGCACAATCCCAGTGACCTGTGGGGCACCATTTTCTCGACCGCATGCGAGGCGATGCAGGCGGCTGAAACCAGTGGCGCGGGCAAGGTCACAAGCATTGCCATCACCAATCAGCGCGAAACCGTACTGGTCTGGGATCGCAAGACCGGTGAGGCGATCTCCAATGCCCTGGTCTGGCAGGACCGGCGCACGTCAGCGCGCTGCAAGGCCATGGTTGAAGCTGGTCACGAAGCGATGATCACGGCCAAGACCGGCCTGCTGCTCGACCCGTATTTTTCAGCTTCAAAGCTCGCCTGGATCCTCGACAATGTTGAAGGCGCCCGCACTCGTGCCGAAGCAGGTGAACTTGCCTTCGGCACGGTGGACACATTCCTGATCTGGAAACTGACCAGGGGGCGCAGCCATGTCACCGACGAGACCAATGCCTCGCGCACCAGCCTGTTCAACATCCATACGGGCGAATGGGATGATGACCTGCTCGCCCTGTTTGGAATTCCCGCTTCTCTGCTGCCGACCGTCCTGAAAAGTGCTGCAGATTTCGGAGAAACCACGCCCGAACTGTTCGGGCGCGCTATCCCCATCCAAGGTGTGGCGGGTGACCAGCAAGCGGCCTCGTTCGGCCAGTCCTGCACCAAGCCCGGCATGGCCAAGGCGACATACGGAACCGGATGCTTTGTGCTAATGAATACCGGAACGGAGGCATTGGTCTCGACCAATCGGCTGCTGACCACGCGCGCCTGCCGCACCGGAGACCAGCCCGTCTTCGCGCTGGAAGGCTCAATCTTCATCGCCGGTGCGGTGGCCCAATGGCTGCGCGACGAATTGCAGGTGATTGCCCAAAGCCCGGACAGCGAAACGATTGCCGCATCGCTTGAGGATAATGGTGGGGTCTATCTCGTCCCGGCCTTTACCGGACTTGGCGCACCATACTGGGATAGCGAAGCGCGTGGCGCGATCTATGGCCTGACCCGCAATTCGGGGCGAAATGAAATCATCCGCGCAGCATTGGAATCGGTGGCCTTTCAAACCCGCGACCTGTTCAAGGCCCTGCGCTCGGATGGCATGAATGCCGGGATCGTTCGGGTGGATGGCGGCATGTCGGCGAATAACTGGCTCATGCAGTTCATTTCCGATGTAGCCGAAGTGCCGCTGCAACGGCCCAACGATGTTGAAACAACAGCCTTGGGTGCAGCTTTCCTGGCCGGCATCCAGGCTGGTATCTGGGCCGATGAAGACACTGTGACAGCGCTGGCGACGGCCGAGGCCACCTTCGAGCCAGCCATGGCAAATGCGACCCGGAAAAAGCTGTTACGTGAATGGGATATCGCTGTTCGCACGACCCGCTACCGCGCCGAATTGCAACAAGAAAACTTATAAGGTCAGCTTCACCGACCAGCCGTCATATCCCGGCTCGACATTGTCAGGCAGCTCTGCCTTCAGGGTCGCATAATCAAAATCGACATGAAGATTGGTCAGGACAGCCTGTTTGGGAGCGAGTTGTTCTATCCATGCCAGCGATTGCTCAAGGTGGGCGTGACTGGGATGCGGATTATATCGCAGGGCATCAAGCACCAGCACGTCGAGGCCTGTGAGGGCCTCAAGCGCTTGCTGCGGCAAACCGTTGAGATCATTGCAATAGGCAATCGGCCCGAACCGGAAGCCAAGTGACCGGATACGGCCATGTTCCTGGTCGACGGGCATCACCGTCACGCCTCCGCCAGGCCCAGCTAGCTCAAACGGTTCATAGGCCTCAATCAATGGCTGCATGTCGAGAATGGGTGGATAGCCCCCCTGCCCTTCGAAACAGTATCTGAATTTCGGGAACAGGCTGGCGTGGGTGTCAGCATCCAGATAGGCCGGTATCTGCCGATAATGCCGGATCGCCAATGCGCGCACATCATCAATGCCGTGGGTTTGGTCAGCATGGTCGTGGCTGAACAGGATCGCATCAAGGTGCTCGACATCGGTGCGCAGCAATTGCTCGCGCAGGTCCGGTGATGTGTCGATCAGTAGGCGGGTCTTCTCTTCCGAAGTGGCATCTCGGTCCGAATAGATATCGACCAGCGCCGAGCAGCGGCTACGTCGATTTTTGGGTTCGGCTGGGTCGCACACCCCCCAATCATTGCCGATACGCGGCACGCCGCCAGACGAGCCTGTTCCCAGTAACGTCATGCGTAGATATCTCGTCACGCGGCGGCCACCTTCCTGAACAGCTTGAGCGCATTGTCCTCACAAGTCCTGCCGATGTCCTCTCTCGTTGACCCGAACAGATTGGCCAGGGCATCGGCAACGTAAGTCAGGTAGGCTGGCTCATTGCGGCGGCCACGATACGGCATAGGCGCAAGGTACGGGCAGTCCGTTTCGAGAATGATCCGCTCCAGCGGCACCTGGCGGATCACGTCGCGTACATCATGGGCATTCTTGAAAGACAGGATGCCCGAGACGGAGACATAGGCCCCAAGTGCCAGGCCGCGCTTGGCGAGATCCAGCCCGCCCGTATAGCAATGCAGCAGGATCGGAAAGGCGCCCATCGCGGTCTCTTCCTCGAGAATGCTGGCCGTCAGGTCGTCCGCCTCGCGCGTGTGAACGACTAGCGGCAGGCCTGTCTCGCGCGCAGCGGCAATGTGGGTACGGAAACTCGCCTCCTGCACGTCGATCGGGCTGTAACCATAGTGCAGATCCAGGCCGGTTTCACCAATCGCGACGACATTAGCATCCTGCGCGCGTTCAATCAGGTCTTCTGGGCGAGTATCGACAAAATCCTTGGAATGGTGCGGATGGGTGCCAACCGTACACCAGATATCCTTGTTTGCTTCGGCGATGGCTTTGACGCGCTCAAAACTGTCCAGCCGCTCGCAGATGGCCAACATGCGGGTAATCCCGTTGGCGCGCGCATTGGCCAGTACCGTATCGAGGTCTTCCGAATAGGCATCGGCGTGAAGATTGACATGTGTGTCGAACATTACGCGCGAAGTGCTAGCGCTTTCAGCCCATCTTGCAAGACCGCCAGCAGCTTCGCCGCTGTTTCCAGATGCGTGAGGTTCAACTCGACCGCTTCGGCGCGGACAGCGTGCATCGCAAGCCATGTCTGGCCGAGTGACGGGTCCGTTTCGGCCTGAGCTGCCGTCCATTCCAGCAGGACGTCTGTATAGGCCGCGAGCGAGCCGGCATCGACTGCAGCGGCGCTCAAGGCAGCAGAGACGATTTCCGGGCGCGGTTTGCGCATTGACTGAGCCAGTGTTCGCGCAGCCTGGACGGCCTTGGAGCCGCCGGTTGCCTGTAATTGCAAGCCATAGCCCGGGCGACCATTCGCGAGCTCGGCAGCCAGCGTGCTCGCCTCATTAACCGATTCCAGAACTTGCCGGGTTTCGTCATCACTCAACTTGTTCAACCGTAAAATCTGGCAACGCGAGCGAATGGTTGGCAGGATTGGCTTAGTGCCGTGCGATATGATCAAAAGAATCGCATTTTCAGGGGGTTCTTCAAGTGTCTTGAGGATCGCATTCATGCCGTTAATGTTCATCTCGTCGAGCGCATCGACGACGCCAACACGCCATCCAGCGAGCGCCGGTCGCAGGGAAAAGAACTTGTTCAGATCACGGATCTGGTCGACCGTTATGTCCTGTCGCAATTGGCCTTTCTCATTCAGCTCCCGCTTGATCCATTTCAGGTCAGGATGGCTCTCGGAGAGGATTTTCTGCATCACCGGATCGTTCGCATCTGCATCGACGCTCTCTGCGCCCAGCATTAACGCGGCCAGCCGTCGAGCGAAGCGAGACTTGCCGATCCCTGACGGCCCGGCAAAAATCCAACCGTGATGCAGGCGTCCCGAACGGCGCGCATTCAGAAACCTGTCCTGCGCAGCGACATGGCCTATCAGGGGTAAGGCAGCCGTCATGTCAGGCCAAACCGGGTTTCAATGATGGCCAGGGCAGCAGTCAGGACGTCTTCGGCCGGCATTTCCGCATCAAGCACGACACATCGGCCTGGCTCTTCGGCGGCAATGTCGAGGAAGGCCTTGCGAACGGCCCGGTGGAAGTCGAGCCCCTTGCGCTCGAACACATCCTCAGTCCCGCGCCCGGCTCGGCGTTGAGCGAACTTTTCCGGGTCACCGTCGAGCATGAATGTCAGGTTCGGGATTGTGTCGGCGACGACAGCCGTTTCAAGCTGGCGCAAGATCGCAGGATCCGTGCCTTCCAGGGCCTGGTAGACCCGTGTAGAGTCCGAGAAACGGTCACACAAGACCCATTGGCCGTCTTGCAAGGCCGGGCGGATAGATTTGCGCAGATGGTCATCGCGCGCCGCATTCATCATCAAGGCCTGCGAGAGGGAACTCCACGCCTCGCCCTGCCTTGGATACAGGACAAGTTCACGGGCGAGCTCTGCCAGTGGCGTGCCGCCCGGCTCTCGCGTCGCGATGACGGAAATGTTACGGGTTTCCAGCGACCTTTTCAGGCCTGACACCAGGGTCGATTTGCCGGTCCCTTCTCCGCCCTCCAGAGTGATGAATTGCCCCGTCGCCATCGTTTACTGGTCGCCTGAGCCGAGCTTGTAGCTCAACCCCTCAATCGCCCGCCCGACAAAGCCAAGCCGAGCAATCGATTCGGTGGCAATCAACGGGGCTTCAATAGGAGGCTTGCCCTCCAGGGTCACTATAAGGGTCGCGACCTGATCGCCTGCCTTAATCGGAGCCTGCAACGGAGCGTCATAGACAATTTCGCTGGTGCCACGCGAGAAGGCGCGCTTGTGGGCCGTCACGCTGATCGGGTCGGCAAGGCGAACCCCCACTGTGCGGGTTTCGCCCATCCAGACATCCAGCTCAGCCAAGCGCCGGTCACCAGGATCGAAGGTGCGTTTTTCAAACGAGGAGAAAGCCAGCCGCATCATGCGCTCAGCTTCCTGCGCACGGGCCGCCATGGATGGCAAGCCGTTAAGAACAACGATGCGGCGTTCACCATCCCGCTCAGCCGAAGCCGTCAG
>CBDUKI010000020.1:0-16813 GCA_965367765.1 uncultured Henriciella sp. | reverse complement strand
CCACCCTTCTGCAGACCGATCAGATGGCCGGATTCCAGGATGGGTTGCCAGTCAAACCGGTCACGCAGCCCCTCAAGCATGGCCTTGACCGAGGCGGTGCCCTCATAAGGCAGTGGACGCAGGCCATCTTTCAGGAAGCCAAACTTTTCGTGTTCAGTGCCGATGCGCCAGTCCGCTTTTGGTTTGCAGCCTTTTTCGAACCACTCGACCA
Source organism: uncultured Henriciella sp. (assembly GCA_965367765.1). GTDB lineage: Bacteria > Pseudomonadota > Alphaproteobacteria > Caulobacterales > Hyphomonadaceae > Henriciella. Next base: position 16,602 of record CBDUKI010000020.1, on the reverse strand, counting down.
GCTCTGGAAGGCCTTCAATACGGGGGGCGGCTTCATCTATGTCTTTAGTAGGTGTCGTCAAACCCGACCCTCCGGAGAAATTTTAAGTTTCAGGCACATAGGGATTAACCGCCCAGTCGCCAAGAGCGGCTTGCCAAAGAGTGAGGGCCGAAACAACCGCTGTCTCTGCGCGAAGTATGCGCGGCCCCAGCGTCACCGGGATCACAAAGTCGAGAGCAAGCAGCCAATCGCGTTCCTGCGGCGCGAATCCCCCTTCTGGTCCGACCAGAAGACCCGCGGGGCTGGGCTTCATATCCTGAAGGCGGGGCAATATCGGCTTGGCAGTGTCTGCTTCATTGCAAAATAGAAGCGGGCGACCATCGGGCCAGGCGGCCAGCGCCTGGGTCAGGGCCTGTGCCTCGTGAATGCGCGGCACGTCCAGGCGCTCGGTCTGCTCCGCGGCCTCAACTGCCTGGGCGGCCAATCGGTCAATACGCACCCGGCTGGTCTGCGTATACTCGGTGATCACCGGGCGTATCGTTGAAACACCCAGTTCCGTAGCCTTCTCAACAACAAAATCCGTGCGTGTTTTCTTCAATGGCGCAAAGAACAGGGTCAGGTCAGGCGGAGTGTATTGCTCACGCGACTTCTCTTGCATGGCCAGGGCGACTTTCTTGCCTGACAATTCGATGGTGCAGCGCATTTCGCCGTCCCGGCCGTTGAACACGCGCACCGTGTCGCCCTGCCCCATGCGCATGACGCGCGTCAGGTACTTCCCCTGCGCCTCATCCAGGGCAATGGTTCCGCCTTCTGAGAGGGCCTCTTCAACATGCAAACGTGGTATATTGGTCATACCATTCCTATAGGTGCTGTAGGCAGGCTCGTTAAGTCGTGGCGAAAGACAAAAAACCCGTTATATGAACGCCATGACCGAGAAGTTTGATTCCGATGACGATCTGTCAGATGACGTCCTGTCTGCCCCGGCTGATAGTGCGTTTCCCGAATGGCTGAAAGCCCTGCCAGACCGCTTGGAACCCTTTGCGACCCTGGCGCGCATCGATCGCCCGGTGGGTATCTGGCTGCTCTTTCTGCCCTGCCTCATGGGGCTGGCCCAGATGCGTATCCCAAATGGCTTCCAACTCGTCGATACCTGGTGGGTTATCCTGTTCGCGATAGGCGCGATTGCCATGCGCGGGGCGGGCTGCACCTGGAATGACATTACCGACCGCGAGGTTGATGCCAGGGTCGAACGGACGGCCAAACGGCCCCTGCCCTCTGGCCAGGTCACACTGAACGAAGCCTATATTTTCCTTGGGGTGCAGGTCTTTGTCGGCTTCCTGGTCTGGCTCTGCCTGCCACTGGACGCAAAGATCGTGGCGGCCCTCGCCCTGCCACTCGTGGCCGCTTATCCATTCATGAAGCGCATCACCTGGTGGCCGCAGCTCTTTCTCGGTTTCACGTTCAATTGGGGCGTTCTGGTTGGTGCGGCAACGGCTGTCCACGTCACCTTTGCAAGCGTTTTCCTGTATCTCGGCCTCGTCGCATGGACCGTGGCCTATGACACGATTTATGCCTTGCAGGATCGCGAGGACGACGCGCTGATCGGGGTCAAGTCAACCGCGCGACTGTTCGATGAAAAAGTCCTGATGGGCATCTTCGTCTTCTTCCTCGGGGCAACAGCCCTGGTTACAATGGGGGCCTATTTTGCCGGGGCGAGACAGTTCGCGGCCCTGATGGGACTGGCCTTCCTCGGTCATGCCTTCTGGCAGGTTCATCGCCTGTCCAGCGACAAGGAAGGCCACGCCCTGTCCGTCTTCAAATCGAATGTCTGGGCTGGCGCGATCATCGTGGCGGGCCTGACACTCGCAGCGATTTTCTAGCCTGGGCTGCGCGCCGAATTAAGTCGCGAACCAGAATGTGACTTGTTTGCCGCCACGTCAGCACGGTATTATGGGCACATGTCCATTGCACCTCGCATTCGCCCGCTTGACCTGTTCACGAAAGCTGAATGGGAAAAGGTCTCCAAACGCTCCAACCTGCTCGGTATGGCCATGGTGGTTCATTGCTGGGCCATCATCTTCGGGGCCATTGCCCTCTCGGTATGGCAGCCCTGGTTAATTATCCTCGCCATTCCGATCATTGGCGCGCGTCAGCTTGGCTTGGCCATCCTGATGCATGAGGCGGCCCATGGTGGCCTGCATTCCAACAAGAAGGTGAATGATTGGGTTGGCCACTGGCTCGTCGGTGCGCCCATCGGCGCCAGCCTGAAGGCCTATCGCCCATATCACCTGCAGCACCATAAATATGGTCAACAGCCAGAAGACCCGGATCTCGGCCTGGCGGCGCATTTCCCGATCACCCGGTCATCGCTGCGCCGCAAGATCATCCGGGACCTCACCGGGCAGACCTTCTACAAGCAGCGGGTCAACCAATTTGCCAATGCGTTCGGCATCGGCCTTCGCCCCGGCAAGGGCCGGGAGAACCGTACGGTCTCAGCACGCGAAGCCGTGATCCCGTTCGTGATCACCAACCTCATCCTGCTGGTCGGTCTGTCGCTGGCCGGGGCCTGGTGGGCCTATTTCGTTCTCTGGCTGCTTCCCATGGCGACCTGGGATCAGATGGTCACCCGCCTTCGTAACATTGCTGAACATGCTGTCCTGCCAAACAATCAGGATGCGATGGGGCTTGCCCGAACGACCCGCGCCAATGTCATCGAACGGGCCCTGATCGCACCCTATTGGGTGAACTACCACTGTGAACACCATATGTTCATGCACCTGCCCTGCTACCGCTTCCCGCAAGCCCACCGCATCCTGCGTGACAAGGGCGTGACCGAGAAGATGGAGATCAAACCCGGATACCTCACGGTGCTGCGCATCGCTTCCAGTCGTCCGGAAAAGGCTGCCGCATGACCCTGACCATCGAAATGGTCTCCGACCTTGTCTGCCCATGGTGCTGGCTGGGCCTGCGCCGCCTGAAGGGTGCGATAGCGCTTGTGCCAGATCTTGAGGTCGAAGTGCGTTTCCGGCCCTACGAGCTTGATCCAACCGTCCCTGCAGAGGGTGTCGACTACAAAGAGTACATGCGCCAGCGCTTTGGCTCCGATACCGGCAAAGACAAGGCCAATTCAATGCGTGACGCGCTGGTCGCCTACGGCAAAGAGGAAGGTATCCCGTTCGCCTTCGACAAGATCACGCGCCGCCCGAACAGTTTCAACGCCCATCGCCTGGTTTACTGGGCCCAGGGTCAGGACAAGGGCATGCAGGCCAAGGAGGCGCTGTTCCAGGCGGTGTTCGCCGATGGCCGCGACATTGGCCAACATGAAACACTGGTCGATATTGCCCGCGAGATTGCCCTCGACCCGGCCATTGTCTCGGATTTGCTGAAGACGGATGCAAATGTCGATACGGTGCGCGGCGAGCAGGCCCTGTTCAGGGACATGGGCATTGCCGGTGTGCCAACCTATATCGCCCTGCGCAAAATTGCCGTTCAGGGCGCTGAAAGTTCCGAGAAGCTGGCACGTTTCCTGAAGTCGGCGGCGCAACACATGCCTACGGAACGCCCGCTTGCCGGATCGGCCTAGGTCAGCTGCAGATCAACCAGTTTGCGATAAGCGCCGTCTTGCGCCATCAGCGCCTCATGCGCCCCGGCCTCGACTGCCTTGCCATCTTCGATAACGACAATCCGATCGGCGGCGCGAACGGTTGACAGTCGGTGCGCGATAATCAGCACGGTGCGATCAAAGGCAAAGGCATTCAACGCCGATTGCACCTTCGCCTCGCTTTCCGCATCCAGCGCCGATGTGGCTTCATCCAGTAGCAAGATTGGCGCATCGCGCAGGATGGCTCGGGCGAGCGCGATCCGCTGACGCTGACCGCCAGACAGGTTGCGGCCCATCTCCCCAGCTGGGGCATCATAGCCGCCCGGCAGGGCGAGAATAAAATCATGGGCATTGGCCGCGCGCGCCGCCGTCTCGATCTCTTCATTGCTGGCAGAAAGCCGCCCGAGGGCGATATTGGCACGTATCGTATCGTCAAACAGGGATGTATCCTGCGCCACCAGGGCCATTTGCTCGCGCAGGCTCCGACCGGTGAGCGTATTGATCGCCTGGCCGTCCAGGCTGACCTGCCCGGCCTGCGGATCATATAAACGCATAAGCAGGTTGAATATGGTTGATTTTCCAGCCCCGGACGGGCCAACCAGCGCCACGGTTTCTCCCGGCTTTGCATTGAAGCTCAGCCCGTTCAAAGCCGACGTTCCGTCTGGATAGGCAAAGTGAACGCCTTTGAAAGCGATCTCGCCGCGCGCGCCAGTCAGGGCTGCCGCATCCGGCATATCGCTGATGGTTGGGATCGTGTCGACGATTTCAAATACCCGGTCAGCCGCCGCCCCGCCCTCTTGCGCCACGGCATTCAGTGTGCCCAGCGCCCGCAATTCTGGTGCGGCAATCCCGATGGCGCCGATAATCCCAAGCAAGGCCCCCAGCGTGCTGTCGCCACTGGCAATGCGCCAGGCCGAAAAGCCAAGAATGCCGGCCAGTGCAACTCCGCCCGTCACTTCAAGTATCGGGTCCACGGCCGCCTTGTCCGTCAGCACTTTCAGAAACAATCGTGAGCGCTCGATGAAACCGAGATTGGCCCGCTTTGTCTGGTAATCCTCTAGCCCATAGGCCTTGATTACGCGCGCCGACTGAAAGCCTTCAGACAGAAGCGAGGTGACCTCACCAACCTGTTTCTGCGCTGTCTTGGCCTGTTTGCGCACCCGGTTGCCCAGTCCGATCACTGGCCCGAACGCTATCGGATAGACGACCAGCAGGATCAAGGACAGCTTCCAGTCGAGATAGAGCATGATCGCAAAAGCCCCGATCACGGTAACGATGCTCTTGGTAAAATTATTGGCGAAGCGCAGCCCGGCATCGCGTATGGCGTTCACATCATTGATGAAGCGCGACACGAATCCGCCCGAGGCATCCCCCGACAATCGCGCGAAATCGCCTTCGATCAGGTGATCGAACTGGGCTTGCTGAACATCGACCAGCGCGCGCTGAACCCCGGTATTGTTCAGGACTGTCATCAGGTAGAGCGAAAGCGCCCGGCCGGATGCCAGCGCAACAATGCCGCCAGCCGACCACCAGACCCAATCTGTGCCGCCTTCCGGCGATTTGATGGCCATCTGGATGCCATTGCCAACATAGGCGAGAATGGCCGCATAGGCATTCGCGCACAGTGCCGTGAGCACGGCAAACAAGGTGCCGAGCACGAACCAACCAAGGTGAGGTCGAAAATACGTCTTGAACAGCCTTAGCAGACTGCCCGATTTTCGGCCCCCGGTTTGATCGGTTTTAGATTTGATGGTGTTCGCCTGTCTTTGGATCCAGCAGCTTGTGCGCATGGAGAATAAAATACCGAACTTCGGCATTGTCTACAGTGCGTTGGGCTGCGCCTTTCCAGGCATCATAAGCTTCGACATAGCTCGGGAAAGCCCCGACAAAGTCGATCTGGGACAAATCTTCAAATTCAACATCGGAAACATTCTTCAGCTCGCCACCGATAACGATGTGAAGCAGTTGCCTTGTCTCTTTAGTGCCGGTCATGGATTGTGACTCCGGATCAGGGGTTTTGTCTGTTGAGCGTACGGTCCAGTTCGGGTCCGGTAATTTAACGCGATTGACGCGGGCTGATAACAGGGAATGCAACGGTTTTCCAGCCGCAAGCAGGCTCCTTTGTGCAGGTTCACTGCGATTAAATACATAAGGTTCCCCCAGATGGGTCTGCGCCACGCCGCCCGCTTCGGACACAATAATTGCCCCTGGGGCAAGATCCCAGTCAGACTTTCGCACGAAAGCAAGCACCGCGTCCCATTCGCCGTTCGCCACCAGGCACATTCTAAGCAAGGTCGCATTTGGCTTCGGCTTCATCACCTCAACCGGCGGCCAGGGCCTCGGCCAGGATGGATGCGTAATCACTGATTCGTTGGTGATCAGGCGAGCGTTTTCGATCTCTCGCTTGTCTGAGACATGGATCGGCTGGTTGTTGAGAAAGGCCCCGCCGCCAAGCCGGGCCTCATATAGCTGGTCCAGTTGCGGGGCATAAATAACGCCAGCCCTCACAAAGCCCTGTTCGATGACGGACAGGCCAATGCACCAGTAAGGCGCCCCTTTGATGAAGGCCCGTGTTCCGTCAATTGGGTCCACCACCCAGACGCGAACGCCTGAACGGGTCTCAGCATCTTGGGCTGATTCCTCGGACAGCCAGCCATAGTGCGGGCGGGCCTTGCGTAAGGTCTCTTCCAACAGGTCATTGACCGCCAGATCGGCCTCGCTGACCGGGTGGCCCTTGGTCTTGTCCCAGACGTCGAGCTGGCGCTTGTGTTGGTATTGAAGGGCAAGTTTTCCGGCCTCGCGAGCCACTTGCCGCATCAGCCAGAGATCTTCGATATCAGCCCTATGATCCGGCAATCGACATGTCCTCGACGAGGATGGATGGCGCATCCCGGCTACCCCTGAACTCCAGGTCATTTCCGGGGATCAACCGCGCGAACATGGACGGCAAATCCCCGGCAATCGTCACTTCCGAAACCGGATATTGCAGCTCACCACCTTCAAACCAGAAGCCCGACACGCCCACCGAATAGTCGCCTGTATTCGGATTGATTGACGGGCCGAACATGTCACAGACCAACAGCCCCTTCCCGGCCTGGGCCATCAGCTCGGCCTGGCTCAACGCTCCAGCCTCAAGATACGCGTTCGAAACGCCAACACCCGGCGTATGGCCAAACCCGCCGCTGGCATAACCATTCGGCACAAGCCCAAGCTGTCTGGCCGATGACCCGTTGAGCAGCCAGCGCGTCAGCATCCCGTCCTCGATCAGCTTGCAGGGCGCGACCGGACGGCCTTCACCATCATGGGCGCGGCTCCCCATCCCACGCTTGCGGAACGGGTCATCAACGATGTTTACGCCCTTGGCGAACACCTGATCGCCCATCCGATCCTTCAGGAAGGACACACCGCGCGCCACGCTCGGTCCGCTAATCGCCGCCAGGAATGTGCCGATCAGGCTGGCCGACAGGCGCCGGTCATAGATCACCGCTGCGGTCTGCGTCTCTACCTTGCGCGGGCCGAGGCGCGCCACCGTGCGTTCACCAGCAATCTTGCCAATATCTTCGGCACTTGGGCGATCTTCGCGAAAGCGCACGGAGCGACTTTCATAATCGCGCTCCATTGCGCCATCCTTCTCGGCGATGGCGGCGAGGCCCAGCCCGGTAGACCCGGCGAGGCGATGGGCAGCGAAACCATTGCTCGACGCCACCCAGGATTGGCTACGGCTCCAGCCGTTGCCACACGATGAGACCGCTTTCACACCTGGCACAGCCAAGGCGGCCGCTTCGGCTTCCAGCGCTTCGCGTTCCAGTAGGTCAGCAGCGATTTCGCCATCCCCCGCAACATCGAGTTCCGGGAATTCAGTGGCCAGGTCTTCAGCCGGAGCGAGGCCGCAATACGGGTCTTCTGGCACGGCCCTGGCCATCGCCACACAACGCTCAGCCAGCTGCGTCAACGCATCAGCGGAGAGATCCGACCCCGCAACCGAGGCCTGCTGCTGGCCAAACAGGCAACGCAATGAGACGCCCTGCGACTCCGACCGCTCGATCGATTCCAGTTTACCGTCACGCACTTCGACGCTGACCCCTTCCGACATGCCAAGCGAGGCATCCGCGCCGGTAGCCCCGGCTTTCAGGCAGGTTTCGATCAGGTTGGCGAGCAACGCCTCGGGCGCAAGGTCTACAACAGTCATGCGCCCCATTTAGAGATCGCTACTGGCCCTGCCTAGCCCTTTACTGCCCAGATGGCCGACAAACGCCCCCAAGGAACGAATCCGCACATTGGCAATGGTCGGACGCATCCAAGCCATCTATATACGCGGCCATGACAATCAAACCTGTACACATCATCGGCGGCGGCATGGCCGGAAGTGAAGCCGCCTGGCAGGCCGCCAACATGGGCGTGCCCGTGATCCTGCATGAAATGCGCGGTGTGAAATCCACCGATGCCCACCAGACCGACAAGCTGGCCGAACTGGTCTGCTCCAATTCCTTCCGCTCTGACGACCACGAATTGAACGCCGTCGGCGTACTGCATGAAGAGATGCGCCGCGCCAATGGCATCATCATCCCGACGGCGGACAAACACCAGGTCCCGGCCGGCAGTGCTCTGGCCGTTGACCGTGAAGGCTTTTCTGAGGCCGTCACAGGCAAGCTCGAGACTCATCCGAACATTACCATCGTGCGCGAGGAAATCTCCGGCCTGCCGCCAGAAGACTGGGACAGTGTCATCATTGCCACCGGGCCACTGACCTCGATTGCCCTTGCCGAAGCTATCCGCGCCCAGACCGGCGAAGAGGATCTCGCCTTTTTCGACGCGATTGCGCCCATCATCCACGCCGAGTCTATCGACATGTCCAAGGCCTGGCGCCAGTCGCGCTATGACAAGCCGGGACCGGGCGGCGAAAAGGCTGCCTACATCAACTGCGCCATGGATGAAGCGCAGTACAATGCGTTCCTCGATGCCTTGATTGATGGTGAAAAAACCGAGTTTCGGGACTGGGAAATTGATACGCCATACTTTGAAGGCTGTTTACCTATCGAGGTCATGGCCGAGCGAGGTCGCGAGACGCTGCGTTTCGGACCGATGAAACCCGTCGGCCTGACCAATCCACACAATCCCGACGTCAAGGCCCACGCCATCGTGCAATTGCGACAGGACAATGCGCTCGGCACGCTGTGGAACATGGTCGGGTTCCAGACCAAACTGAAATATGGTGCCCAGACCGATATTTTCCGCATGATCCCTGGCCTTGAGCAAGCCCAGTTCGCGCGCCTTGGCGGCATCCATAGGAACACATTCCTAAATTCGCCAAAACTGCTCGACCATCAACTGCGCTTGAAATCCATGCCGCGTATCCGTTTTGCTGGTCAGATCACCGGCGTTGAAGGCTATGTCGAAAGCGCCGCAATGGGTTTGCTGGCGGGCCGTTTTGCGGCGGCTGAAAGACTTGGGCATGATATTCCAGTGCCCCCTCCGACGACCGCCCTCGGGGCCCTGGTCACCCACATCACGGGCGGGCATCTGGAAGGCAAGGCCAGTTTCCAGCCGATGAATGTCAATTTCGGCCTGTTTCCTCCAGCCGACCCGGACGAGGTCATCACCAAAGACCCTGAAACCGGTAAACGCCTGCGTGGCAAGGACAAGGGCCGTGCCAAGAAACGCGCCCAGGCCGCCCGCGCCCTGCGCGATGTCGAGGCCTGGTTGCAAGTGCAAACCCCGGTCGAGGCCTGAGCTATGGCCACGCCCGTGCTCAACTCACCCGCGCTCTGGTTGAGCACTTTTCCTGAACCCGCCCTTGATGGCCACAAATACCATCGCGGACACACGGTGATTCTCGGCGCTGATACCTATACAGGCGCGACCCGCATGGCTGCCGAGGCCTGCTCGCGGACGGGCAGCGGGCTGGTCACCGTCCTCAGTACACCTGACATGGCCCATCTTTACCAGACGGTACTGCCAGCCGACATCATGGTTCGCACCGATGCGCTGAGCCGGATCAACCGCGTCACGACCGTACTGGCCGGCCCAGGTGGATGTAGCGAGACACAAGCTCAAATTCTTGAAGCCAGCGCGCCTGATCTCTCCGTCATTCTCGATACTGATGCCATCCGTCTCGCTGCCAACCTGCCGAATACGCAGAAGATCGCGACCCCTCACGAGGCCGAGTTTTCCCGATATTTTGGAGAGATAGGCACAGACCGCGCCGGGGCGGCCGTGCGCGTCGCCCAGGAAACCGGCTCGATCATCCTGCTGAAGGGTGCAGAGACCCTCATCGCGGCACCGGACGGTCGCCTCGTGGCCAATACGGTCGCATCACCCTACCTCGCCAAGGCAGGCTCAGGCGATGTTTTGGCAGGCATGATTGCGGGCCTCGTCGCCCAGGGCATGCCCGCCTTCGAGGCCACTTGTTGCGGCGTCTGGATGCACGGCCATGCTGGCAAGCAGATTGGGCCAGGCCTGGTGCCGCAAGACATCATCGCCTTCATACCTGACGTGTTGAAGGCCCTGCTGGACGCGAACGAGACCTAGCCCAGCTTCGCCTTTACCGCCCCATAGTGGCGCGACAGGTTCTCGAACTCCTTATAGGGTTGCCACTGCATGACATTGCAGAACCCGCATGTCAGATAGGTCGTGATATCGGCAATTGAGAACCGCCCGGCTGCCATCCATTCCTGTTCACCCAGATGCGCGTCCAGGCGTTTGACGAATTTCCGCACGCTGGCCTCGGCCTTGGCCCCGGCTTCTGGCAGTTGCGGGTTTTCAAGTGGCGCCATCATCGGATGGGCATTGCGGAACCAGGTTGCGAACTGCATCATGAACATGAATTCGATGCGCCGGTCCCACATCTCGATCAGCGCTTTCTCTTTCGGGTCGTTCCCCATCAGGTTCGGCTCGGGGAAAACGCCTTCAAAATAGGTGCAGATCGCACGACTTTCGGTAATTTTCGTGCCGTCATCCAGTATCAGGACGGGGACCTGGGCAAAAGGTGACAGCTCACGATATTCACGTGACTTGTGCTCACCCTTCATGATCGAGATTTCCTTGATCTCAACCGCGTCGAGTTTGCCCTTGGCCTTGAGGAAATTATAGGTCCGCTCCGGATTGACCGCCTTGGGGGCGTGATAAAGCTGCATGATTGTCTCCCGAAAGTGTTTTATTTGAATGTCTTGCGGATGCCGAAGGTGACATTGAGTGGCTCGCCAGGGAAGTAACGCTCATTCCCGAAGGCAAAGTCCGCACGGTCGGCATATTCAAGGTCGAACAGGTTCCGCGCGATGACGTACGCCGTCATCGTGTCCGACACGGTATAGTCGGCACGCAGGTGGAACACGGTGTGCCCCGGATAGTCCTGCGTGTTGGCAGGATTGGTGAAGTACTCACCGACATGTTCAACGGATAGCGCGGTCTCGAACGCGTCGGTAGGTGTCCAGACAATAGCCAGATCGGCCAGCCATTCCGGGGCCGTGTCGATCTCGTTGCCGTCTGTGATGATCTCGAATGCATTGTTGACGACGCGGTCGAACGTATAGGTCTGGTCCGACCAGGCGACATTGCCGCGCACTGACCACTGATCGTTGAGCGTCCAGTCATAAGCTGCCTCAAGCCCCTGGTGGCGGGTCGAACCATCAGCGACATTGATGCCGTCGGCATCACGGAAGAAATAATTGTCCTTGTCCATCGTGTAGGCCGCGACGTCGAAGAACAGCCTGTCGCCAAACACCGCGCCGCGCACGCCGACTTCGAAACTGTCCAGCGTCTCGACATCCGCCTCGGCCACGCCCTGCAGGGATTGCAGGCGATACAGGTCACTGGCCTGTGGGGCCCGGCTGCCACGCGCATAGTTCGCATAGACGGCCAGATCATCCGAGGCGTCCCAGATCACGCCCAGTTTTGGGGTCACGAACGCAAAATCGTCAGACCGGTCCGCAGGCACGTTGAAGCGGCCATTGAGACCGACCGGCGCGTCGGTCGAATAGTCATAATCATGGGCCTCGGCGCGCAGCCCGGCGAGGATAGAAACACGGTCGCTGACCTGCCATTGCAGCTCGCTCCACAGCGCACCCATGATCGTATCGACCGAATAGTCATAATGCACACCAACCGGGAACCGGCTGTCGCCCGGGAAGAAACCGAACGGTTCAGGCTGGGTTTCCTTCAGATCGCCGGTCGCAAGATCGGTATCGAGGCCCAGACGCCAGACCAGGTCCGCGCCGAACGCGCGCTCATACCGCGCCATCAGGCCCACGGCCTGATGATTGTTCTCCTCGAACCCTTTGTAGGGCAGGAAATGCTGGCGGAACGTCATCTCCTGCGCGCGGGCAAATGGCGTCAGGCTGAGCGTGCCTTCGCCCAGCTCGCGCTCCAAGCGCACGGCCCCGAGCACGGACCAGGCATCGCGGAACGCCTCGGGGTTCGGGTTGGTTACGGCCAGGTCTTCATCACGATAGGCCTTCGGGCCTTCAATGAAACCTGCGGTCTCCTGTTCCAGGCTGGCGAATGAGCCAAAGGCGGTGACATCCCACCCGGCAAACACGGTTTCGACCACGCCCGAGCCCTTGAGCTGGAAACTGCCGGAATTGTCGCGCCAGCCATTGTCCTTCTGCACTGAGAACGACCCACGGGCGAGATAGCCCTGGTCGAGGCTCAGATCTGCCTTGTAGCGCCCGAGGCTAGACGCGGACGCGCGCAACTCGGTGAGCGCCTCCCCAGCCGGTTCGGCGAGGATGACATTGATCAGCCCATGCACGGCGTTCGAGCCATACTTGGCCGATCCCGGTCCACGGACGACCTCGATCGCGCCGGCGGTCTCAAAATGCGGTTCAAACAGAGAGTTGACATTGCCAAAGGCTGGCGAGCGCGTCGGCACGCCATTCTCCAGGATCAGGAAACTGCCCTGCCCGGCCCCAGCATTGAGAACCGGCGAGCGCACCGCGATCAAATGCTCCTGCCCGGAATTCATCTGCACATTCACGCCCGGCAACGTGTTCAACAGCTCCGCCGGATGATCTGGCGCAAGATCGGTGATCTCTGCCGCGCTCAGGAACGAAACGGCGCCCGGTGAAGTGACCAGCCTATCACCCCAGACCGATACGGGAGACAGCAAGACCGTGTCTCCCCGCATCACCTTGATGGCCCCGGTTTCGTCCCGGCAAAGACCGTTCACGTTCACCTCTGGACAGTCTGGCAGGTTCGCGAACGGGGATTCTGCGCTCTCCTGCGCAGCCGCAGACGTCGTGAACATCAGCAGCGCTGGGGCGAGGCCGACAAGACACCCCGTAACGCTGCGCCTGGTGGCCAAAATCTTAGTGCGCTTACTCAACATCATAACCTGCACTCGTGCTTATCATCGCATCAAAGTCCAGACCTTCCCATGCGCGAAGCGGCATTGCTGCGCCTTACCCCCCGAAGAACAGGTTCGCAGGCAGGACGCCAACAATCGCGCCCGACAGGCAGGTCGCTAATGTTCCTGCGACCAGGGTTTTCCAGGCCAGTTCCAGGAAGGTGCTGCGCCGAGCCGGTTCAATGATGGACAGGCCGCCTAACAGAATGCCGATAGAGCCGAAATTGGCAAAGCCACAAATCGCGTGCGCGGTAATCATGGACGAGCGTTGAGACAGCCCCTCCCCGGCCTCACCGGACAGTTCAAGGAAGGCAATGAATTCAGTCAGCACCGTCTTGATGCCCATGAGAGAACCTGACTGCGCCGCTTCGCCAAGTGGAACCCCGATCATGTACATGATGGGCGAAAAGATCCAGCCGAGGATACGCTCGATGGACAGTTCAGCCCCGGCCACATCCGGCAGGGCTTTCAGGCCCGCATTGACGAGGAATAGCAGCGCTAGCGCAGCAATCAGCATGGTCACGATATTGGCGAGGATTTTCAGCCCGTCCGTCGCCCCGGTCGCAAACGCGTCCATGGTTGATTCATACTCGAAATCAGGTTCGTGCGCGCGTTGACGCTCCTCAACTGTTTCCGGCACCATCACCAGCGCAAGCGCCACGGCCGCAGGAGCCGCGATCAGTGAAGCGGCCAGAAGCTGGCCCAGCGCGTTCGGCAACACGTCCTGCAGGAACACGCCATAAAGCACCAGCACGCTACCGGCGACGGTGGCAAATCCCGCTGTCATCAGGATGAAGATTTCCGAGCGTGTCATGCCCTTGATATACGGCTTGATGAGGACGGGGGCCTCCGTCATGCCCATGAAGACGTTGGCTGAGACCGCCAGCGATGTCGCTCCGCCAAGGCCAAGAAAGCGGCGGAAGATGCTGGCAAAGCCCTTGGTCACCCAGCGCAGGATATGCCAGTGCCAGAGGATGGCAGACAACGCCGCCACAACGATGATGAGCGGCAAGAGGTGAACAGCGAAGATGGGGCCGAGCTGGCCGGTATGAGCTTCCCATCCTGCCTGCGTGCCGAATATCGGGCCAAATACGAACTCGGTTCCGGCGGCTGTCGCTGCGATCAGGCTGTCCACAACGATATTGGCTGCGAACAGAACCTCACGAACAACCGGGATGCCAAATAGAATGAGCGCAAACCCAAACTGGATCGCCACAGCACCCAGAACGATCTTCCACGGGAAGGCTTTCTTATTCTCTGACAGGCCATACGCGATGGCGAATATCATCACTATTCCGAGAATCGCTCTCGCATTGTCCCAGCCCCATTCCATCCGCCGCTCCCTTCATGTGCACAGTTACAAAAGAGTTAGCCCGCTCTTTTGAAGCGGGCCAGCCCTGTTGTGAGTTTTACATGAATCTCTAGCCGAGCTTGCAGACGCAGATCTTGTTGCCATCCGGGTCACGGAAATAGGCGCCGTAGAATGTCGGCATGCGCTGGCCAGGTTCGCCTTCATCGGCTGCGCCAAGCTCAATCGCCTTGGCATAGACCTTGTCGACGGTCTCTTTGTCGCCTGCCGCCAGCGCCGGCATGACGCCATTGCCGCACGACGCTGACTTTTCGTCATAGGGGCCACCGATGGCGAACATCGGGGCACCCGGGCCAGTGCCGTAGAAATACAGGCGGCCATTGTCAAAAATGCGCTGGGCACCAAGCAACGGCATGACCTGATCATAGAAGGCCAGTGATTTTTCGACATCGTTCGAGCCGAGCGTTACATAAGCGAGCATGGGTTTCCTCCATTCCAAACCTGACGCCAGTGTCACCATGTCGCTGGAAATCTGACAAGACATGTCGCAACGCGAATGGTTGACGTTTGCGTGAACGGATGGTGCAAGGACGCCAATCAGATACCGAATGACCTTTAGGAGATAAGCATGTCGGAAATTCGCTTTGACAACCGCGTCGCCATCGTGACCGGTGCCGGCGGCGGCCTTGGCCGCGAACACGCCCTGGAACTCGCGCGCCGCGGCGCGAAAGTCGTCATCAATGACCTTGGCGGTTCCGTCGATGGGTCTGGCGGCAATTCTGCAGCGGCAGAAGCCGTCGTCGCCGAGATCGAAACCATGGGCAGCCAGGCCATCGCCAACGGATCTTCCGTCAGTGACGAAGCCGGCGTCCAGAAGATGATTGACGACACGATGTCTGCCTTTGGCCGCATCGATATCCTGATTAACAATGCCGGCATCCTGATCGACAAATCCTTCTCGAAGATGTCCATCAGCGACATCGACAAGGTGCTCGACGTTCACCTGCGCGGCACATTCATGCCAACCAAGGCCGTCTGGGACATCATGAAGGAACAGGCCTATGGCCGTATCGTCGTGACCACTTCATCAACCGGACTGTACGGCAATTTCGGTCAGGCCAACTATGGCGCGGGCAAGCTCGGCGTGGTCGGCATGATGAACACGCTGAAGATCGAAGGCGCGAAATATGACATCAAGGTCAATGCCGTCTGCCCAATCGCGGCAACACGCATGACCGAAGGCCTGATGCCGCAAGCCATGCTCGACAATCTGAAGCCTGAATATGTCACCCCGGGCGTGATGAACCTGGTCAAGGACGATGCCCCGACCGGCCTGATCCTGTCGGCTGGTGCCGGAGCCTTCTCAATGGCTCAGATTGTTGAGACAAACGGTGCCTTCGTGGGCCAGGGCGAGGCCCTGACCGCTGAAGCCGTGGCCGCCAAGTGGGACCAGATCACCGACACATCGGTTCAAACCCACTTCGAGTCCGGCTCTGGTCATGGCGGCAATATCTTTGCGCGCCTGCAAGAAGCGGCGGCCAAGGCTTAACCGCCTGTAAATACATCAGGTTTGTAACAATCGGCGGGGCGACTGGCCTCGCCGGTTTTTTTTATTATGATGAGGTGACCGTGGGACGAAAGGGGTCTGACATGAGAGTTCTCGTAATCAGTGCAGCGTTGGGCCTTCTGGCCGCCTGCGGAGGTGCCACCGATGATGCATCTGTGCCGGTCGATGCCTCCGAACCGGCCACCACAACACCGGTTGAAACCCCTGCCCCCGAACCAACGGTGATCGACGTGACCGGCGAGATGTGTGGCGGGATTGCCGCCATTCAGTGCCCATCAGGCTATTTCTGTAAACAGGAAGCCGGTCAGTGCCTTGAAATCATGGACGGTTCTGGCACCTGCCAACCGAAACCGACCATCTGCACGCAGGATTATCGTCCGGTCTGCGGCTGTGATGGCCAGACCTATTCCAACAGTTGCACCGCCGAAGCCGCCGGTGTCAGCGTTGCGTTTGAAGGTGAGTGCGCCGCCGCGGACACACAATAGGCCTAGAGCGTACTCGCGACGCCATTTGACAACATCGCAATCGGGTCAGGCATCGGCTCATCCGTGATCGTGCGGTCCGCCGTAACATGACGCAGGATCTGCGTCCCGCTTGACGTCACCATGGGTGCTACCAGCGCCCCGCTCCGCGAAAGCTGCTCGATCAGCACCGCCGGGATCGTCTTGACTGCTCCGGCGAGCAAGATCCGGTCGAACGGGCCGTGCTCGATCAGCCCCTCAAGCCCGTCGCCATGACGAATGGTGATATTCTCGACCTTCAGCGCATCCAGCCGGGCGCGCGTTGTCTCGACCATCGCCTGGTAG
>CBDUKI010000019.1:0-17879 GCA_965367765.1 uncultured Henriciella sp. | reverse complement strand
CGAGAAAACGCCAGCGTAGATGTCGTCTTCAACCTGACGCTTGGTCCGCGCCTGCGCTTCGGCGCGGTCGATTATCCCAGTGGAATTCGAACGAAGTCTTCCTATCTCGACCGGCTCGTGACGTTTGAGCAAGGGCAGGTCTACAGCCCCGAGGCGTTGGCTCGGTTCAATGCTCGACTGGCGCAGACACGCCTGTTCGACCAGGCTTCCGCACGCCTGGAAGAGACGGGTGATGCGGCTGGCGAGGGCGATGGAGAGGTGCGCGATGTCGTGCTCACGCTGAACGAGCGGCCGCGCAATACGGTCGGATTAGGGGCTAGCCTGTCCACGGCTGAGGGCCCTGGTTTTAATGCCGAGCTGACGCGCCGCAACCTGACCCGGCGCGGGGATTTTCTTGACGTTGACCTGACCGTGGCAACGCTCAACCGCTCGCTCGATCTGACCTGGCGGCGTCCGAACCAGTTTGGCTATGGCCGCTCATTGTTCTTAAGCACGTCCCTCAGCGATGAAACCACAGATGCTTTCGACAGCCAGTCCATCGCCTTTGCGACCGGAGTCGCCTTTGAAATCAGCCCCACCCTTACCTACACCACGTCCGCCACAATTGAAGCGCTCAGGGAGACGAGTGAGGATGAAGAGCGTGATCTACAGCTACTAGGTTTTGCGGCTGGAGTGCGGATCGACCACAGTGATGACCTTCTTAACCCGACCAAGGGCTGGCGCGGGGAAATGTGGGTCAGCCCCAATAAGACGATTGGTGATGCAGATGTACAATATGTCCGCATGCTCGGCCAGGTGCGTTACTATCAACCAGTGTCTGACCGGGTCGTGGCGGCATTGCGCATGCGGGCGGGAGCCGTAACCGGAGCAGAGCTGACGGACCTGCCAAGTGATGATCGCTTCTACGCGGGAGGCGGCGGTAGCGTGCGCGGATACAGTTTCCAGGCCATTGGCCCCCGTACGATTGATGGCGAGCCTCTGGGGGGGCGGTCGCTTATTGACGGATCAGCGGAGTTGCGGTGGCAACGCCCAGGCAAGCTTGGCTATGTTGCCTTTGTAGATGTTGGTGCCGTCAGTGAATCAGAAGCCCTGGAATTTGACTCTGCACGGTTTGGGGCAGGTTTCGGTGTCCGCTACTCGACACCAGCAGGCCCTTTGAGATTTGATATTGCGATGCCGCTCGACCGGACACGCTATGATGACCCAGTCCAGTTCTATATCTCCATTGGGCAGGCGTTCTGATGAGTGAGCGTACGCCGAAGCCGCGATCCCCCGATTGGCTGAACTGGTTCTACCGTATCGCAATTGGCCTGGTGCTGCTCACGGGCGTTATTCTGGTTGGTGTTCGGTTGACCACAGGTTCAGACTGGGCGCGCCGCTTGGTGGAGACCCGAATAGAGAGCATGAATTTCCGCGGGCAAACGGTGGAGCTTGACGGCCTGACAGGCAACCTTCTGTCATCTATCAAGATTGATCGACTTGTATTGAAGGATGCTGATGGGACCTGGCTGACGGCGCGAAACATCAAGATCGACTGGGCGGCGGCGCCGATACTTAAGCGTGAATTGCAGCTTGATCTGATCAAGGCCGAGCGGCTGGAGCTTCTGCGTACGCCTCACCTCGCCGCTGCCAAGACCACAGCTGATAGCGGTGCTTCCCTGCGTGCCATTGCGATTGACGATGTCCAGGTTGAGGCATTTTACCTGGCAAAAGGCCTCGCGCCGTATGACCTGACAGCGAAGCTGGATGGCGCTTTCGAACGGTCCGAGATTATCTCGCAAGGTCGCCTTCATTTCACGTCCAGCGCGGCCATCGCCGATCAGCTCGAACTTGATTTTTCATGGCCGTCAGGCGGGCAACTGACAGGCACCTACTCGCTAGAAGGCGGGCCTGGCGGCCTGCTCGCCACCTATTTGCGACTTGATCCCAACCAATCAATTCGCGGGCATGGGCTGATGAGCCGGTTCTCGTCAGGGCGGTTTGTCGGGACAGGGGAGGTTCATGTCGATAATGCGCCGCTTCTGACATTCGAGACCGTTGGAGAGGGGCAGGGTCTACTTGTCCGCGGGCAAGTCCAGCCTGGGGCCCATCCGCTTGGGTCGAACTATGAAGAGCTTATCGGCAAAGAGGTCGATTTTGCTATCACCATGTCATCGCGAAAACTTGCGGATGGGCTGAGCCTGACGGTGACTGCGCCGCTGCTCGAACTGGCGGCGCAAACGAGTAACCTGACTGACTGGACAGGTGATATGCGTCTCGAAGACCCCCACCGGTGGATCCAGCGTAAGGGCCTCGTCATTTCGCAGATCGAATATGCGGGTCGTGTTTCTGTTGGGGCGCAGCGGGCAGTTGATGGACAGTTGGCCATCTTCGGTATCCGCGATCAGTCCATGGCCGTTCAAGCGGTCCGCGGCCCCTTGAATATACAATTGCAAGACGGCTTGGTGAGCGGGCTTGTCGATCTGAAGATAGAGGGCTTGAACACGGGCGGAGATGACAAGGCGGTGCGAGATGTCACTGTGAAGGCGAACGGTCATTATGGCCTGTCCAGCGGTGTGTTGGCCCTCGGCAACTTTGACGTGTTGCTGCCGGAGGGCAAGCTCACCGGCTCTGGACAGGTTGCAACCGGTGATGAGTTCGGGGCTGAGCTGACAGGCATTGCCTTTCCTCGCGCGGGTCTGGTTGCGGGCGCAAAGATTGGCCCCCAGGGGTTGCCTTGGACAATTGCGATATCGCCTGAAGACAGTGGGGGCATCCGCTCTGATCTGAGTGTTACAGCAGATGAAATAGCGCTGGAGACGGTTGAAGCCTCCGGTGTTGAACTGAGCGCGACATTGACGATGGCAGACGGTGTGGTTGAGGGTCGTGGTTTGTTGAAGATGCGCAAATTGCTTGGATCGGGCCAGAGTCTGACCACGGTAGGCCTCGACATTGGCGCATTCAGCTATCGCGACGGGCAAGCGAGCGTACAAACTAACCTGAGCGCTAATTTGCTGGATCAAGAGGTCAGTGGATCTTTCGATCTTTCATTTGATCGCGAACGTCTAGCGGCAGACAATTTTGCCCTTGAATGGGGAGGGCTGGTCGCCAATGGCGAAATGATCGTACCGTTGGCTCACGTCGCCAGGGCGCAGGGATGGGTTGAACTTGATGGTCGTCTCGATGCTTATGTGCCTGCTGAACGGGTTCAGTCGAGGCTAACCATTTCTGACGGCGACATCGGTGGGTTTGTGAAACTGGCGCATCTTGAAGCAGGCGCGTTGAACCTTGAAGTTGCGCGCTTTGGGTTGAGCGGAAACCCCCAAGTGCTGCGTGTGGAAACACATCTGATAGGGAAATTGCATGGCGTTGAGTTTGACCAGGGCGTCGCCTTTGACGGGCCATTGGTCCTGAATGATCTCGCCAGTGCTGACAGGTCCGTGGAGATCTCCGGCATTGGCCGGGTTGGGGACCTGGATCTCTCCATGCCTGATCCGGTCCGGCTTAGCCGTTCGACTGGGTTTGGCTGGATAGGTGAGGGCACGATCCACCTGAAGGATGGATCGCTGGAGCTGGTGGCATCCCCTGCGAAAACACAACGGTTGAGCCTGATCGGCAAGAATATCTCGATTGCACCCTTGCTTGAAATTACGGGTCAGACGCCCCGTGATGGACGACTGGACTTCAATCTCGCATTTGATCAGGCTGATACAGCGATCCTGACAGGTGGCGGGCAGCTAGTTCTGTCAGGCGTGCAGGGGTTGGATGAGGATGAAGGGGGCATCGCCATCCTGTCCGAGCTGCGCCTCGATGATCGTGGCGTGTTGATCAATCCGCTCGAAACGCAGCATGCCGGTCTGGCGATCGATGGTGAAGTTCTTTTGCCATATACGGTTAGTGGGCAGTCGTTCCTTCTGGATCGGCTGGAAGATGTGGTGCCGACATTCCAAGTATCGGCAGCCGGGGAAATACAACACCTGGCAGGGCTTTATCTGCCGCCAGACCTACTTGTTGCAGGTGAGGTCGAGCTTGATCTAGAAGGAGAACTTCAGGGCGATACGCCAATTGTTCATGGCGTGATGACGATGCAGGCTGGGCGTTTCGAACACGGCGAGCTTGGTTTGAACTTGCGGAACCTGAATGTCAGTACCCGGTTCGAGAAGCAAACAATCATCATTGATGAATTATCAGGCGAGGGGGTGTCAGGCGGCTCAATTCGAGGTGGTGGCGACATTGCTCTTGGTGACCTGTCTGGCAGTGCCTCTCAGGTTACGCTTGAGCGACTGGTGGTGCTGGATCGCCAGGAGGGACGGGCTGTCGCCAATGGCAAACTGGAACTGGCACTGCGTGATCAGCGGCCAACAGTCACTGGCGAGCTGGAAATTGTCGATGGCCAGGTCAATCTCGAAAAACTGCCAAAATCAGGGCCACCGACTCTGGACGTGGACTTTAATGGAAATGGCGCAGAAGTGATCGAACCAAAACAGCGCGGTGTCCTCGGTCTTGACGTCGCTATGCGGTCGACACGAGGGATCAGCCTGGTTGGCCGCGGCATTGATGCTCAGCTCGGCTTGGAAATACATCTTGGCGGTACGGTGCTCAATCCGTCTATCAGCGGGCAGGCGCAGGTGGTTCGTGGCAGGTTCGACCTGCTTGGCAAGCGTTTCGAGTTTGGTGATTCTTCTGTCGAGCTGGTTTCGCCGACCGGGCAATCTCGCCTGAACATCACTGCAAACCGGCAGGCGGATGGATTTACTTATACAATCAAGATTGGCGGGACTGCTGACCGGCCAGATGTGGAATTGTCTTCCGATCCGCACTTGCCGGAAGACGAGGTGCTTTCACAGGTCTTGTTTGCGCGAGCGCCATCGCAATTGAGCGCACTTGAGGCGGCTCGCCTGGCAGCCGCTCTGGCCCAGCTGAACGGCGGAGGTGGGTTTGATTTAATGGGGGGGCTGGAACAGGAGCTGGGCCTGGACCGCCTGAGTTTCGAGACCGATGAAGATAATACGAATACGCTGACGACCGGGAAATATCTGTCGGATGACGTCTACGTTGAAGTTCAGACCAGTGCTACCGGTTCATCTGGCATCACCATCGAATGGCAACCACTCGAAAATATCGAAATCGAAGCCCAGACCGTTCCGGACGAGGGGCAGACATTGTCGGTCAGGTGGAAGAAGGATTTTGACTAGGCACTGCCGTCATCATGCTCTCGTTTTTCGCGTTCCAGCTGTTCTTCGAGCACTTCTTCAACCTCTTCGCTGGATTCAAGATCACCCAGGGTGCGGCGCAGGAAGTCTCGGGAGTTCGCGGCGATCTCGATGAGCTTGCTCATGTCCCCGCGATGTTGCCAGGTCTCCTCGATCATCTGGAAATCATAGCGCAGGAATGCATCCATAAGCCGATCAGAACGATCCTTGTCATAACCAAGAAAGCGCAAGGTTTCGCGCCCCATGGCAAGCGCGGCGCGCACGGTCTCGCGTTCAACATAGTCCACACCCAGCGCCATGAGTTCGAACATGTGGTTGCGGTTTCGCGCACGGGTCACCAGCTTTGCTTGCGGGAAATGCTGCTTACATATCTGCGCCGCGCGCAGGATCTGAATGTCATCATCAAGCGAGATTATGATGACTTTGGCATGTTCGGCCCCTGCGAGACGCAAGAGGTCAATATCGGTGGCATCGCCATAAAACACGCGATTGCCGAACTGGCGGACAAACTCGATATGGTCACCATCATGATCAATCAGGGTCGCAGGGATATCCTGTGTGTGCAGCAAGCGGTGAGCGACCTGGCCGACCCGTCCGAACCCAAGAATCAGGACGGCTTCGCGCTCATCGACCGGCGGTTCACCCGTCCGGGGTGGCGATGAAAAGCGGTGGGCTACAAACACATTGTACCCGATCAGCAATAGCGGCGTCATAGCCATCGATATCGCGATGATGGCGCTGGCCTGGGTAATCGTTTCAGGGCTCATGAGGCCTTCGACAGAGGCGAACTGGAACAGGACGAAGCCAAATTCCCCGGCCTGGCACAACAGGACCGCCATCAGCAGGGCGGATGAGTTGGCCATGCCGAACACTTTACCGACAGCGTACAGGACGGTTAGCTTGATCAGCATCAAAGCCAGAACGCCGAGCAGGATCGTCGCCGGGTCTTCTGCGATGACCATGAGGTCGAGAGACATCCCAACTGACATGAAGAACAGGCCGAGCAACAAGGCCTTGAAGGGTTCGATATCGCGTTCAAGCTGATGTCGATATTCAGAATCGGCCAGTACAACCCCACCGAGGAAGGCTCCCAACGCCGCCGACAGGCCGAGCCAACCCATCAGCAGTGAAGCAGCAATCACCAAGGCAAGCGCAATCGCGGTGAATGTTTCGCGGACGTTGGCCCTGGCGATCATGCGGAAGACGGGGCGCAGGAACAATCGCCCGCCAATGATCATCATCGCGAATACGCCGATGACAGCTGGGCCGTACCAAATGCCTGTTGGACGAGGCAAGACAAAGGAATCGGCTGCGGCATGATCGCCGCCGCCATGGGACGCGACCGCTTCCACGGCTGGGGTCAGCTCATGCGACGGCACTGTGCCGAAGAATTTGGCGATGAAGGGCAGCGCCGCAATCATCGCAATAACGATGACGTCCTGGAATAGCAGGACGGAAAATCCCGATTGCCCTGAGTGGGTCTGTAGTAAATTCTTGTCCTGCATGATCTGCAAGGCAACGGCGGTTGAGGACAGGGCCAGTGCCATCCCCAGCGCAATTGCGGTAGACATTGGCAAGCCCAGTGCCTTGAGAGCGGCGGTGATGAGCACAAGGCTCAGCGCGACCTGCAATCCGCCGAGACCAAGCAGGCGTCCGCGCATCCGCCAGAGTTCCGACGGACGTAACTCAAGGCCAATCAGGAAGAGCATCATAACAACGCCGAATTCGCTGAAATGAAGCACGGTTTGCGGATCAGCGATCAGTTTCAGGCCTGAGGGTCCGATCAGAATTCCCGCAGTGATGTAGCCAATGATCGGACCAAGCCCGATCAACTTGGCTAGGGGGACGAACACGCTGGCCGTAACCAAGAGTGTCAATGCGAAGAACAACACTTCCATTTCCATGTTTCAGGCCCCGTTTAGGATTGGTTCGAGCGTGTAATATCGTCAGGACGACAAGGGTTTGATTGTCACGTTAGGCCGGTGTTGGCAAACGGGCAATTTTCAGGGTTTGACGCGGACATTCCAGCATAGAAAAGAGGTCTGGAAACCTGGGTATGAGAGTATTGACCGTTGGGTTGGAATGCCTGACCTTCATTCCGGTCGGCTTCGCGACCGGGAGGGTTAGTGAAAATTGTGATAGGCAAGTGAGGCATTCGGGGCGCGAGCACCTATGTCTACAGAACAAGCCGGATGCTTGTGGCAACAGAGACCTGGTTCATGGCTGAATTCGTATCGGTAGACCCTTTCAATCTTGTCATCTTTGGTGGCACCGGTGACCTTGCACAACGCAAGCTGCTTCCAGCCCTTTTCCACCGGTGGAAGGATGGTCAGATTCCCGAAACCAGTCGCATCGTCGGTTCGGCGCGAAAGATGCTGACCCAAAGTCAGTATCGTGCTTTCGCGAAAGAGGCCTGCAAGGCGTCGACTAAAGGCGGTGAGTGGGATGGTGATAGCTGGAAGGCCTTTGCGCGTTTGCTTGACTATCAGGTGCTTGATGCAACTGCGGAAGACGCGGACTGGGCGGGCCTGAAAGCCAGACTCGATACGGCGCACGAGATCAATGTCTACTATCTGGCGACGTCTCCCAGCCTGTACGTTGATATTACCAATGCCCTGGATGCTGCCGACCTGAACAATCCAAATTCGCGGCTGGTTCTGGAGAAACCTATTGGAACTGACCTTGCTTCGGCCAAGGCCATCAATGATGGCGTGTGTGCGCATTTTGAAGAGCATCAAATCTATCGGATCGATCACTATCTCGGAAAGGAGACGGTTCAGAACCTGATGGTTCTGAGGTTCGCTAACCTGTTGATGGAGCCGCTATGGAACCGCGAGTCGATTGACCATGTTCAGATCACAGTGGCTGAAGACCTGGGTCTGGAAGGGCGTGCCGGTTACTATGACAAGTCGGGTGCGTTGCGCGATATGGTGCAGAACCATATCCTGCAACTCCTCTGCCTGACGGCCATGATGTCCGAACCGAAAAGCTGAAGGTCTTGAAAGCCTTGCGTCCGATCACGCCGGAATGGGCTGAACGCAACTCTGTTCGAGGCCAATACGGTCCTGGTATCGTCAACGAGAAAAAGGTTCCGGGCTACCTGGCGGAACTGGGTGAGGGGGCAACCAGCGAGACTGAGACTTATGTGGCGCTGAAGACCGAGATCGACAATTGGCGCTGGGCAGGCGTGCCATTCTATCTGCGCACAGGTAAGCGCCTCGCAGCGCGTCGGTCCGAAATTGTCGTTGCTTTCAAGCAGGTGCCGCACTCGATTTTCGGGGCGGGGGAGATGCAGCCCAATCGGCTGCTCATTCGCCTGCAGCCTGACGAAGCGGTCCGTCTGTATATCCAGATCAAGGAGCCCGGGCCCGGCGGACTGCGGATCAAATCTTTGCCTTTGAACCTCTCCTATATGGAGAATTTCACGCTGCGATATCCTGACGCCTATGAGCGCCTGCTCATGGATGTTGTGCGAGGCAATCTCGCTTTGTTCATGCGCCGGGACGAAGTAGAGGTCGCCTGGGACTGGATCGATGACTTGATCGAATATTGGCATGCTCATGAGGCGCGTCTGGAAACCTATGCCGCAGGCAGCGAAGGCCCTGTCGCCGCCGCTATCCTGATGGACCGGGACAATCGAAGCTGGTGGGAGGGCTGATATTGGCCACCGTGCGTCCTGTTCTGGAGTTTGCCTCGCGCCATGATGCTTCGCGAGCAGCCGCTGGCCTTGCCGCTGAGGCTTTGCGGGGCGCCCTGAACACGGGAACGCGCGCGCGTTTATTTGCTTCCGGCGGTTCCACACCTGTGGACATGTATGATGAGCTATCGGTCTATGATTTGAACTGGGCGGAGGTAGACGTTGCGCTCGTGGATGAGCGATGCGTTCCGATCGATCATGTGGCGTCGAACGCGCGTCTGGTGCGTGAACACTTGATGGGTGGTGTGGCAGGCCGAGCAACGTTCCATCCGATGTATCTCGAGAATGGTGCGAGCGATGTGGCCGGTACGTACGAGGCCCTGATGCCAGCGGACTTTATCGTTCTTGGTATGGGGCTGGATGGGCATACGGCCAGTTGGTTTCCAGGGGCGGTCAATCTTCAAGACACGCTTGCAAGTGGTGACACTGTTGCCGAGATCGACGCGACAGGCTGCGACGTCGCTGGCGAATTCACGCGGCGATTGACGTTGACACGTCAGGCGGTTGCACGCTCAAATCAGGGGGTGCTGCTCATATTCGGCGAGCCAAAACGACGCGTACTCGACGCTTCGTTTGCCCAACCGGTTATGGACGCGCCGATCCGCGCGGCACTCGAAGACCTCTCCAACCGTTTAACCATCGTGTGGGCACCATGACGACGTCTCCAAATCTGCATCCTGAAGTTGAACGCGTCCTGAAACGCATCGAAGCGCGATCAACCGAGAGTCGGCGCGCCTATCTCGAAATGATCAGGTCTCGGCGACCGGAAGGGTTTGCGCGAAAACGGCTCAGTGAAGGCAATCAGGCGCATGCCTCGGCGGGTTGTTCGGTGCTCGACAAGGCGCATTTGCTGGGCGCCGAATGGCCGAACATCGGAATTGTCACGGCCTACAATGACATGCTGTCCGCGCATCAGCCATTTGAACGCTATCCTGACCTCATTCGCGCTGCCGCGCGTGAGGCCGGGGCCACGGCGCAGGTCGCTGGCGGGGTACCGGCCATGTGTGATGGCGTCACCCAGGGCCAGGAAGGTATGGAGCTGTCGCTATTCTCACGTGATGTGATCGCTCTGGCATCGGCCATAGCGCTCAGCCACAATACGTTTGATGCAGGCCTGCATCTCGGCGTATGTGACAAGATCATTCCCGGCTTGGTAATTGCCGCCCTTCGGTTCGGCTGGCTGCCACATGTTTTTGTTCCGGCGGGGCCGATGCCATCTGGCCTGCCCAACCCTGAAAAGGCGCGCGTCCGGCAATTGTTTGCGGAAGGCAAGGTCGGGCGCGATGAATTGTTGAAAGCCGAGGCGGCGAGCTATCACAGCCCAGGCACGTGTACATTCTATGGCACGGCCAATTCCAACCAGATGATGATGGAGGTGATGGGTTTGCACCTGCCAGGCGCAGCATTCGTCAATCCGAATACGCCGCTGCGCGAGGCCTTGACGCGCCAAGCAACAAAGCGTGCCGTTGAGTTGACCATCAAGCGCGATGACCGCCCAATGGGGGAGCAGATTGATGCGCGTTCCTTCGTGAATGCGATTGTCGGTCTGATGGCAACGGGTGGGTCAACCAATCATACACTGCACATCCCGGCCATGGCTGCCGCGGCAGGGCTTCACGTTACGCTTGAGGATTTCAATGATCTCAGCGCGGTCACACCGCTTCTTTGCCGCATCTATCCGAATGGGGTTGCCGATGTGAACCATTTCCACGCCGCTGGGGGCATGGGATTTGTTATCCGGGAGTTGGTTGCGGCTGGTCTCCTGATAGGAGATGCCGCAGGGATTGGCGGACCGATTTCAGACTATGCAAAAGAGCCCTTTCTGCAGGATGGGCAACTGGCCTGGCGTGCAGCACCGACGCAAAGCGGCGATCTTGATGTTCTGCGCCCGGCGAGCGACCCATTCCAGCCCGACGGTGGTCTGCGCCTGATGGATGGCCCTCTTGGCCGCGGCGTAACCAAGGCATCTGCGGTGAAGCCTGAGCACAGGATTGTCCAGGCACCGGCGCGTATCTTTGACAGCCAGGAAGCTTTCAGGATGGCCTACCAGGCTGGAGAGTTGAACCGTGACGTTGTTGCGGTGGTCCGATTTCAGGGGCCTTCAGCGAATGGTATGCCGGAATTGCATTCTCTTTCGCCCATCCTTGGGGCTTTGCAGGACAAGGGCTTCAAGGTTGCGCTGGTCACGGATGGGCGCATGTCTGGCGCGAGTGGCAAAGTGCCTTCGGCCATCCACATCTCGCCTGAGGCTGCGAAGGGGGGCGCGCTTGCCCAGGTCAGGGATGGTGATTTGCTGACCGTGAATTGCGATGCCGGGCGACTGGAGATTGATATTTCCGAAATCGATCTTGCGGAACGTCCTCTAGCCACGTTCAGGTCCAATGAGGCCCAATCGGGATTGGGACGAGATCTGTTCACGGCTTTCCGGTCCGGTGTGTCAGATGCTGATACCGGGGCTAGCTTGTTTAACCTGCTCCAGTCGGGAGCGATCCTGTGAGCCAGGCGGTGCTTGTTGGCGACATCGGTGGAACGAGCTCCCGATTGGCCATAGCGGAGCGTCTGTCGGACGGGCACATCGTTCTGTCGGCCTTCCGCCACTATTCGAATGATGATTTCAGTGAGTTTTCTGACGTGCTGGGCGAATATTTGTCCGAGCTGGAGGCCGAGGCCCCACCACGCGAGGCCCTGTTTGCCATGGCTGGTCCTCCGGCGCCGGAGGGCAGCTTGAAACTCGTGAACCGGGATTGGCCCACGGTTAACCGCCAAACTCTTGAACGCTTGCATCATCTGGACCGAGCCTTGTTGGTGAATGATTTTGCAGCCATGGCGCGATCAGTCCCGGAATTGCCGGTGATCGATTTCTTACGCCTGTTGCCTGGAGTGCCGCAAGACGAGGCACCCGTTCTGGTGACCGGGCCGGGCACAGGCTTTGGTATCGGCACTCTGATCCGCCTGCGGTCTGGTGCGTTTCATGTTGTGACCGGTGAAGGCGGGCACGCTGGATATGTCGCGCGGACGCCGCTCGAGGTCGAAATCGCCGCTCGGATGAGGGATATCTACGGCTACGTTTGTACTGAGATGATCGTTTCTGGTGGATGGCTTGATCGTGTCTGTGATATCGTCTGCGATATCCATGGTCGCCCGCGTGAAAGCGTTTCACCTGAGGACATTCTGGCCCGCGCCGCAGCTGGCGAGGCTTTCTGTGTCGACCTGTGCCAGGTGCGCGCCAATGGTATTCTTGAAGCGGCGGGCAATGCGGCGCTGGTGAACGGAACGAAAGGCGGCGTAGTCTTGACTGGTGCGGTTGCCAAAGGCCTGACGGCGTGGCTGGGTGCACCCCAAGCAGTTGCGCGATTCCGTGAACGCGGCAGCCATAGCGATTATATGGAGAAAATCCCGGTTAGTATTCTCACCAGTGCGCAAGCACCGCTGATCGGAGCAGCAGCATTGTATTTCGAGGAGGAGTTGGCGCGATGACGAGGCACGCAGGCGCAATCGAGCGAATATCCAGCGCTGGTGTTGTTCCTGTGCTAACGATTGAAGATGTTGCCTTGGCAGTGCCTCTTGCTGAGGCGCTAATCCTAGGTGGGCTTGATGTACTCGAGATTACTTTGAGGACGCGAGCAGGGCTTGGTGCGATCAGGGCTATAACTGACGCGGGGTTGAACTGTCTCGTCGGGGCTGGAACCGTCGTGTCTGCACAGAATGCCGCGAATGCTGAGGCGGCAGGCGCGCAATTCCTTGTCACGCCGGGCACCCCCGACCACCTGCGGTCAGCGTTGAATATGTTTAGCGGGCTTGTCATCCCGGGGGCTGCCACCCCTTCGGAGGTCATGGCGCTGTTTCATGAAGGCTACAGTCTCCAAAAGCTGTTTCCGTCTGAACCTGTTGGTGGCGTTAGCTTCCTTAAGTCCATGGCTGGACCCTTTCCTGAAGTCAGTTTCATGCCGACGGGGGGTATTCGCGCAGACACGGCTGCAGAATATCTCGCGTTAGACAATGTCATCGCCGTCGGTGGATCATGGATTGCGCCAGACCATCTTGTCCAGGCGCAGGACTGGGCCGCCATTACGGCGCTTGCGCAGGCTGCCCGGGCACGAGTGGGCTGAATTGCGCGTCTGTGCCTCAGGCGTCGTCGACCAAGGCGACGGCCCGTATCCATCCGGCACTTGCACCTTTAATCTTCACCGGAAAGCAGATCATCTGGAAACCATGGCTCGGCAGCACTTCGAGATTGTGCAGCTTCTCAATCTGGAAATAGCCGATGTCCTTGCCGGCCTTGTGCCCCTCCCAGATGATGGCGGGGTCTTTCGTTTCGGCCCAAACCTTGGCCGTATGGACGAATGGGGCATCCCATGACCAGGCGTCCGTGCCGACAATCTTAACGCCTTGCTCAGCCAGGAACAGGGTCGCCTCACGGCCCATTCCGCAGCCTTTCGAGACATATTCCGGTCGTCCGAAGGCCTCACCAGCAGATGTGTTGACTAGAACAATATCATAGGGCTGGAGGTCGTACTCAATGCGCTCAAGTTCGCGGCGAACATCATCAGCCGTGGCGACATAGCCATCGTCGAGGTGGCGAAAGTCCAGCTTTACGCCGGGGCGGAAACACCAATCCAGCGGCAACTCGTCGATGGTCATGGCAGGCCGCTTGCCGCCCGGGGTCATCTCGTCCTGGGTTGAGTGGAAGTGCCATGGCGCATCCATATGTGTGCCGTTGTGTGTCGAGAGCTGGATCAGTTCGACCGCCCAGCTTTCTTCATCCGGAAGGTCGCTAGCCGTGAGGCCGGGAAAGAAGGCGGTCAGCTGCTCGTGTGTCTCGTCATGTTTCATGTAATGGATTTTCGGCTCCAGGCCGGGCGGGTCTGAGGGTACATCATTTTCCAATGCTATGGACAAATCGATAAACTGCTGTGGCATCCGCTTGTTCTCCCGTGCTGACGCATGTTTGCGTTCTATACGGCGAGTTAATCACTGCTCGGGCGTAAAGGAAAACCAAAAACGGGATGGGCAGGTTCGGTCAGGTCGATTGCAGGCCTTTTAGGAGGGTGCGCGCAGCAAGTTTTTGCAGGCGACGGGCAGAACCAGGTGGCAGCTTATCGGCCAGTTCCAGAACAACTGCTCCGTGAACAGCGGCCCAGTACATTTCGCCGATTTCTTCCGCATCGCCGGTAATTTCGCCTGATGCGATGAGATCCTGGACCCATCGGGTCATCGACAGTTTTGCGCGCCGAGAGGCCGAATCAAGCTCTGGAAAATCTCGCTCGGTGGGTTGGTTCAGGTCGAACATCAGTTTGTAGGTATTGGGATTATTCAGCGCAAAATCGAGGTAGGCGTGCCGAACGGCCGATCCCTTTGCGCGCCCGCTGTCACCCTCTGTGTAGGCTGCTTCCATCGTTTCAAAAAAGCGTTCGAAACCGCGAGTGCGCACCGCTGCCAGGATTTCATCCTTGTCCCTGAAGTAGCGATAAGGGGTCATTGCCGAAACATTCAGCGCCACGGCCAGCTGGCGCATGGAGACAGCTTCCGGTCCGCGTTCGGCAAACAGTTGTTCGGCCGCGTCGCACAGACGCTGGCGAAACTCCTCCTTATCCTGCTCTGTCACAATCTTGGGCATCGGGATATTCAATACGTCGAACGCCGCCATGTGCAATGGCTTTGCCGCTATCGGCGCACCCCAGGGCTCTCTCCGACCAATCCGGTGCTGCGCACCGCTAGGTAGAGCTCGAGATCAATATAGGTCGGGTCACCGAAGGGGAGCGGTTCGGCCCGCACGCCGATATCGCAGTCACGCAATCTTCGGTGTGATGAACCGAGCGCTTGCCACTCCAGACGATAGGCTGGAAACCCATTCAGGTGGCCCTGGCTGAGCGTGTCACCTCGCAGCTTTTTTCCCCAATTGAGATCGTGGCATTGGTGGCATGACAGGTTCATTTGCCCACGCCGGGTGAAGAAATAGGACTGTCCGTTGCGGTAGTTCTCTTGCAGGTCACCATCTGCTGAAACCTCAACCGGAAAACCTTTCGACTGACTGGCCAGCCAGGCGGTTAGCGAGAGCAGTGCCTCGCTTTCATAGGTGAGTGGGTCCAGGCCCTGATGTTGGGAACGGCACAGGTTTATGCGACCTTCGAGGTTGACCAACTCTCCCGTCTCCGGGGCGATTTTCGGGAAGGTGGCGGCTGCGCCGGGTAAGCCGGACGCATGACAGGCCCGGCACGGTTTTGCCACACCTTCGGCGGCGTCAAATAGCGCTGCACCTCGATCAACCCAGAGATAGCCGGGATTGGCAAAATCATCATCCTGCAAGGCACGGGTTTCGGCGGTCAGGAAGGCAGAACCCGATCGCACATCGCCGCTGGCAAGCTCACTCTCGACAATCGGTGCCTGGCTGGTTTTTCCCCCGCAGGCACCAAGCCAGAACACGATCACGGCGATTGGCGCCAGCTTTTTCATGTGACCAGAATGGCGGCGTCTTCGGACCAGTTTTCACCATGTTGATCGGTCCAGGTGAAGGTCAGTGTGCCTGTTTGTGTCGCGCGGGTGTGAAAGACCAGGAAGGGATTGGCCGAAACGGCGGGGAAGAAGTCGGCTTCAAACACGGTCTCACCATTATACGTGCAGGCAAAATGCGTGATGATATCGCGCTCGATGACTTCACCACGCGAGCCGCGCCGAAAGCCGCTTTCCATCGGATGCTGGATAAGCGCCTTGATTTCGATGATCTCGTTGCGTTTGGCGGTCTTTGGAACAGAGAGGCGGATGCTGGCCATGTTCAATCTCCCTACAAAATGACGCAGGCGGCGAGCGTGACCACAGTTTCGGCTGTGCCGCGCCAGAGCTGGCCATCATTGGTTTCGGCAATCGCGGTCAGGGTCTGGGTCCCGCTGAGGCGGATGCGTGTCTGAACTTCGGCGCGTCCGGCGCGCGGGCCAAGCTTGAAGCGGACAATATTCGCCAGCGGGTTACGAGGCGAGAAAATCGCGATCTGGGTGACGTGGTCGAGCTCGCTCATCGGGCTGTCCACGTGTACGGTCAGTGGTACGGAATAACCATTCTCCGAGATCGGGGGCAGGTGCAGGCTGACGCGCCCATCCTGAACTGTGCGACCAGGAAAGGCCTCGGCGATTGCGGCCTGCATTTCGGCCTCATCGGCCACGGCGCGTAAGGGGCGGATCGACACCAGGGCCGCTCCGGCACAGAGCCCGAACAGATGGCGGCGGGTCAAGCCGTGTAGGGGTGTGTCGATCTTCATTCTCAACCTCTCAGGCTCGTCAAGTAGGCAACCAAGTCCTCGACCTGCTGCGCTGTCAGGATGGTCTGGCCTATCTGGCCGATCTCTACCTGATGTAGACCCTCAGTGCGGTAATATGAAGGCATGAGCGTATCTGGCTTGAACGCCTGGTAGGCGACGACACGCAACCGCAGCTGCGCGGGTGTGAGCCGCAGGCCAACGGTGGACAGGTCCGGGCCGATATTGCCTTGGAACGGAACATCCAGTCCGACAACGCTATGACAAAGGACGCAGTGGCCGAAATTTCGCTCGGCGAAAACGCGCTCGCCGATATCAGCGCGACCGGGTTGTGCGCTCAATGGTTGCTCGATCCGATCGTCGGTGATTGCGATCCCAGTCGTGGAGCCAGCTTCGCTACAAGCTACCAGCCAAAAGGCGAGGGGGATTGCCGAGGCCAGGCGGAAGATCAACCAAACGCCTCGCCAGTGATCGCGCTGAACCAGTTTCGCGCTTGCTCAGCCTCGGTTTTTCGTACCTCTGTCGGGGCAGTCAGCGGGCTTAGTCCGCCGGCGCCTGCAATGCTTTCGAACTGCCCCGCACCATTATTGTAAACGCCGACAATCGACACGGCCTGCTGCGGAGTGGTGAACGAATAGCATGTGTTGGCGAGTATGGTCGCCTCGGGATCATAGCCGTTCAGGATTTGCGAAACGGCATGGGCGCACAGTTTACCCTGGAGATTGGCCGAGAAGGCCGATTTCGGCATCGGCGCGGCAATGGTTGCATCTCCAATGACGTGGATGCCCTCTACCAGCTTGGATTCAAACGTGACCGGGTTAATGGGGCACCAGCCGGTTGCATCAGCAACATCTGCAGCGCGGGCAATGGCCCCGGCACGCTGGGGTGGAATGACATTGATGACGGAAGCAGACATTTCCTCGAAATCGGTCGAGATGCTCATCGAAGCTGCGTTGACGCGGGACACCCGGCCATCATCGCTGGCGCCGCGCCATTCAAGATGGTTTGAATAGTGCTGTGCCCAGGCTTCCTGGAATAGCGCCATTTTCGAGAAGCTGTCCTTGGCGTCCAGCACGATCAGTTTCGAACGTGGTTTTCGTGTTTTGAGATGGTGTGCGATCAAGCTTGCCCGCTCATATGGGCCTGGCGGGCACCGAAAAGGGGCAGGGGGAACCACCATGATGACCGGTTCGCCATCTTCGAGCGCGGCCAGTTTCTGTTGCAACAAAGTGGTCTGTGGCCCGGCCTTCCAGGCATGCGGCATCAGCTCGGCTGCAGCCTCGTCATACCCCTCCAGCGCGTTCCACCTAAACTCGATGCCGGGCGACAGGATAAGCCGGTCATAGCCAAGTATGGATCCGTCTTCCAGGGTCACGGTTCGGGCAGCGCTGTCCACTGATATGGCAATCTGATGCACAAGCTCGACGCCTTCACTGGCTATTCTGTCATAGGTAAATACTTGTTCGGACATGGCGCGCTCACCTGCGATCACGAGATTGCTGAACGGACAAGCGGTATAGGTTCGGTTGGGTTCAATCAGCGTCACCGAAGCGGTAGGTTGCAGCTGCTTCAGGCGCCGGGCCGCCGTGGCGCCGCCAAACCCGCCGCCAACCACGATGAGCCGGGCAGTAACGGACTGCCCGCGCGCTGGTAAGGCACTGGTCAGGGTTGCAGCCCCGAGGCCCGTCAGAATGCTGCGGCGGTCAAACGCCCAAGTCATTGTCTCTCCCCACCGAGATAG
>CBDUKI010000018.1:0-18097 GCA_965367765.1 uncultured Henriciella sp. | reverse complement strand
AGAGCCTGGCAGGCGGTCGCCCGACTGGCCGTCTTCAAATGCCGTCCCAAAGCCCGGAGGGGTGATGGTGCGCACCAGGAATGGCACGTCCGCCGTCAGTTCGGCCTTCACGTGGCTGAAGCTGCCGCGAATGCGGAACTGTTCAGTCGCCTGCCAGTCAGCCGACATCTCGATGCCGGTCGATTCAGCGCCTTCGGCGTTGATGATGATCGGAATGTTGGCGTTCACCGTAGCCGATGAGACTTGCGGCTCAGACCAGTCGACGAGGTAAAGCGCGCCGTTAAGGGTCAGGTCCCCATCGGCGAGGGTCGACTTAAAGCCAAGCTCGTAATTGGTGGTCTTGTCCGGGCCGTACTGGCGCTCGTCGAACTGGGCGATGTCACTCGGATTGGGACCATATTGCTGGCCAGGTGCGAGAGCACAGGCGCCCTGGGTTGCATTCGGATCGAAAGCAGGGCACGGGCCAAGGCCGTTCGATCCACCAATCCGGTAGCCTTCCGAAATCGTTCCATAGACCAGGAAGTCATCGGTGACGTCATAGGCGATGTTGAACTTGTACAGGAAGCCATCATCGGACTGGTCAAGCGCTGGATCGAAGGTCAGGTTTTTGACCTGGTCGAGGGTCAGCGGCATGTAGGACAATGGCTCAAACAGCGGGAAGTCCACCGTCGAGGCCGCCTGTAATTCATAGTCATACAGGCGCCCACCCACCGTCACGGTCAGCTTCTCGGTAAAGTCGTAGCCGATCTCACCGAACAGGGCTGTCTCTTCCAGTTCCTGACGGTCGGCCGAGAAATATTCCAACGCGTCAGGGCGGTCGGTCAGGCCGAAGGCGAAGTTCGAGTTCACGTAGGGCACGAAGTGCGGCACGTACTCGCTCGAGGTCGCGGCCACTTCAGCCTTGTTGTAGTAGGCCCCGACAATCCAGTTGAACGGGCCGTCTGTGGTTGAGACCAGACGCAGCTCCTGGTTGATGC
Organism: uncultured Henriciella sp.; assembly: GCA_965367765.1. Classification (GTDB taxonomy): domain Bacteria; phylum Pseudomonadota; class Alphaproteobacteria; order Caulobacterales; family Hyphomonadaceae; genus Henriciella. The sequence goes on along the minus strand of CBDUKI010000018.1, from coordinate 17,120 downwards.
GTTCTTCTTCACCGATTTCACGGGTGAAGGAGGTGAAGAGTGGGAAGGCCTCGTAGCTGTATTCAAGGCTGATCAACAGGTCCGTTTGGTCGCGCTGGCCATCATCCTCGAACTTGGAGTAGCCGGTGGCCGAGGTCAGTTCGGCAAAGCCGAGATCGGCCACGACTTCCAGCGACAGCAGTTCATTGGTGATCGTGTTCGGCTCGAGGACGCGCTTGGCGGACTCATACTTGCCGGCTGGCACGGTCGTGGCGCGGCGGCTGGAAATCCGGCGGCCCCCAATATCGGCCTCCTGATAATAATAGGTCAGCGTGCCATCGAGCCAGTCGGTTGGCTGCCAGCGCGCGGCGATGCGCCCGGACAGGGTTTCCTCGCCGTCGGCATCTTCATAGCTGCGCAGGTTGGCGGCGACGTCTGCCGGGTTGTTGAAATCCGGGTCTGGGTTGGAGACGCCGACTTCCTGGACCACGAACGGATAGTCAATGAAGCCACTATCATCCTCGAAATCCAGCGAGCCGCGAATGGCGAAATTTTCTGACAGGGCCTTGTTGAAGGTGAACCCGGCCTCGTAACTGAAATCATCCGCTTCGGAATATTGCGAAATCTCGGTGCGGACCTCGAACAGGTCGCCATCAAAATCCGGCTTGTTCGGAATGTAGCGGATCGCGCCGCCCAGTGTACCGGCGCCATAGAGCGTCCCCTGCGGCCCGAGCAGCACTTCGACGCGCTGCAGGTCGTTCAGTTTCAGGTCGACGAAGACCGGTATCTCGCCGACATAAGTGGCCACAGTACCGCCCCCATCATTGTTGCCATCGCCAGAGCCCAGCGGGTCGGCGTTCAGGCCGCGTACGATGATCGGGTTGCCCTGGCGCCCACCACGGTCAACAACATTGATGCCGGGGACATAGGACAGGGTATCGGCCAGTTCATCGAAGCCCTGTTCGGCGATCTGGTCACCGCCAACAGCAGCGATGTTGAGCGGAATGTCCTGCACACTCTCGGCGCGGCGGGTTGCGGTCACGATCACCGTGTCCTGACGCGCTTCGGTGTCTGTGTCGTCCTGGGCGAAGGCGGGGAGGGTCATTGCCAGGCCAGATGCAATCAGGGCCGCAGCACTTGAGGTTTTCAAGAAAACGTTTTTCAAGGTTCTTCTCCGGGTCTGTCGATAATCAGGATCTCTACCGGTGTGGCTGTCTGACTGATTTATCGGGTTACAAGTGTGGCCGAACAATTTTGAGATGCAAATAAAATATGAGAATATCAGGGTTTTGTGACGGGTTTTGCCAAAAATGATGCAGAATAGCCTCACTTTTGATCGTTTATGCCAAAACTGGCGTTTGAGGTGTGGTTTTGGTTGAATCCGTCTCGACTCTGCTCACGCGCGCGGAAGCAGCTCTGGCAGCGCACGATTATCGCGAGACGCACCAGTTGTGCATGCAGGTCCTGGCTCAAGCGCCCGAGACGCCGGATGCTTTCTTTCTGCTGGGCGTGTTGACCAGTGAGCATGACAATCATGCCAAGGCGGTGGAGATTTTCGACCGGGCGATCCGCCTGGCTCCGGATGTGGCGCGGTATCATGCCTGGCGCGGGCGCAGCCTGATTGCTCTGAACCGGCGCAGCGAAGCCATTGCGGCGGGCCAGCAGGCCGCCAGCTGCGAGCCCGAAAGGGCCCAGACATTCGACACGATCGGCGTCATTTTCAGTCGTGCAGGCCTGCATGGCCAGGCGACGGCGTTCTATCGCCAGGCCTGCGCGCGCGCGCCCGAGCGGGCCGATTACTGGTACAATCTCGGCACCGCTGAACAGTTTCAGGGTCATTTCGAGGCGGCTGAACGCGCCCTGCGTGAAACCACGCGCCTTGTGCCCGGTCACGTCAAGGCCTGGTCCGGTCTGCTGCAGATCGTGCGCCAGAGCGCCGCACACAACGACATCCCCGCGCTCGAAGCCCTGTTTGCGCAATTGAACGATGCAGATGAGCGCCTGTATATCGGTCACGCCCTTGCCAAAGCGCATGAAGACCTTGGCCAGACAGACGAGGCGATGAGGTGGCTGGCGCGCGCCAAGGCACGGAAGAAGGCCGAGATTGGCTACAGCTTCGCGCAGGATGCCCCGCTCTTTGCTGCGGCGCGCGACAGCGCCCACAGGCCGGGTGGTGAGGGTCATCCGGACCAGGCGCCCATCTTCATTGTTGGCCTGCCGCGGACCGGTACGACGCTTGTCGACCGCATCCTGTCGAGCCATTCACAGGTCGTCTCGGCTGGCGAGCTGACCGATTTCTCGCTGGCGCTGAAGCGGGCGACGCGAACGCCCTCGCCCTATGTGCTGGATGCCGAGACCTTGCGGGCGAGCGAACAGGTTGACTTTGCCGGGATCGGCCGTGCCTACATGGCTTCGGCTCGACGTATCGTGCCGCAGGCCCCGCGCTTTATTGACAAGATGCCGTTGAATTTTCTGTGTGCGCCGCTGATCCACCGCGCCTTGCCGAACGCCCGCATCATCTGCCTGCGCCGCCACCCGGCCGATAGCGTTCTGAGCAATTACCGCCAGCACTTTGCCACCGAGTTCTCCTATTATAATTACGCGCTCGATCTCGCTGAAGCGAGCGAATACTACGCTGCCTTTGATGCCCTGATCACGGACTATCGCCAGCACCTGCCAGCCGACCGGTTCACCGAAGTGTCCTATGAGGCCATTGTGGCCGACCTGGAGGGTGAAGCCCGCCGCCTGATTGCGTTTTGCGGGCTGGACTGGGAACCAGCCTGCCTCGATTTCCACCGCAATGCCGCGCCGGTCGCGACCGCCAGTTCGGCCCAGGTGCGCCAGCCGCTCTATTCCAGTTCGGTCGGGCGCTGGCAGCGCTATCGCGAGGCGCTTGGTCCGGCGCTTGACGTGCTGGCCCGTCACGGCCTGATCGCCACTGACGGATAGTCTCCCGACGGCAGGCTTGCCTTCACCTTTTCGCGCGCCATGATGGCGACCATGAAAAGACCGGAGGGAGATGTGCGGACATGACAGGCACAGTATCAGGACAGTGCGATCCGAAATTCAGTGAATTGAAGGGCGAGTTCGAGCGCAATTTTGCCGAGCGCGGTGAGCTGGGCGCCTCTGTTTGCCTGAGCGTGAATGGCGAAAAGCTGGTTGACCTGTGGGGCGGTGTGGCCGACCCGGACACCGGCGCACCGTGGCAGGAGGATACGGTCTCTATCGTGTTTTCCTGCACCAAGGCTGCGGTTGCCTTATGCGCCCATATCCTGATTGATCGCGGCGAGCTGGAACTGCATGCGCCGGTGACGAAGTACTGGCCGGAATTTGGCAAGAACGGCAAGGAAAACACCACCGTGGCCATGATGCTCAACCATGAGAGCGCGCTGCCTGCCTTGCGCGAGCCGGTCAAGCCCGGCGGCTTCCTCGACTGGGATTACATGATCAAACGGATGGAAGATGAGGAAGCCTGGTGGGAGCCGGGCACCCGAAATGGCTATCACATGATCAATTTCGGCTGGACCGTGGGCGAACTGGTGCGCCGGGTGTCCGGCAAGTCGCTGGGACAATTCTTCCAGGACGAAGTGGCCGGGCCACTGGGGGCTGATTTCTGGATTGGTATTCCCGATGGTTTCGACCGCACGGTTGCACCGATCCATATCTATCAGCCCAAGCCAGGCGATGAGTTCAGCGAATTTACCATGAAACTGGTGTCCGATCCGTCTTCGGTCCAGGCATTGTCGTTCCTGAATACGGGGGGCTGGGGACCGAATGATGCCGATGGCCACAAGGCCCAGATCGGTGGTGGCGGCGGCATTGCCAATGCCCGGGGCCAGGTCGCCATGTACACCCCGCTGGCAGTCAATGATGGTTCTCTGGTCTCGAAGGACCGGGTGGCGCATATGAGCATGGTGACCACGGCAACACAGCGCGATTTCACCCTGCTGGCGCCGACGCGGTTCGGACCTGGCTTCATGAAGTCGATGGACAATCGCGCCTTGCCACAAGGTGCCCAGATGTCGGCGATCATTGGCGACAAGGCCTTTGGTCATGTCGGGGCAGGTGGCTCGATCGGATTTGCCGACCCGGAATGTGGTCTCGCGTTCAGCTACACGATGACGCAGATGGGCGCGGGCCTGCTGCTCAATGAGCGGGGGCAGAGCCTGATCGATGCTGCCTATCGCGCGCTTGGCTATCGCACAAACCGTCCGGGAGCATGGGTTCAATAAGGCAATTTGAAGAACCAGAAATCGGACGCGATCTCATCTGGTTGCTGTTTATTTAGACTATTGCGGCACCATGTATACGCGCTAGGTTCCCACCGATTGAAACAGGGATAATATGAAGCCTACAGATGTTACCGACCCGGATTACTTTCATAAAGTAGTCGATTGTCAGTGGGCCTGCCCGGCACATACGCCGGTTCCGGCCTATATTCGTTTGATTGCTCAGGGCCGGTATGGTGATGCCTACCTGCTGAACCGGGCCTCCAATGTCTTCCCTGGCGTATTGGGCCGGGTCTGTGACCGCCCGTGCGAGCCGGCCTGTCGGCGGGGCCGGATTGATGAGGAACCGGTGGCGATCTGCCGCCTGAAACGTGTCGCGGCGGACCATCGCGAAGACATTACCGACAAGCTGCCCAAGAAGCCGGCCCAGACCAATGGCAAGCGGGTGGCCCTGATCGGCGCTGGCCCGGCTTCGTTCACGGTTGCCAATGACCTTGCCCCGATGGGCTATGAGTGCACGATTTTTGAAAAGCTCGACAAGCCGGGCGGCCTGATGCGCTCGAACATTCCGGCCTTCCGCCTGCCCGAAGACGTGTTGATGGAAGAGCTCGGCTATATTCTCGACATGGGTGTGGAGCTGAAGCTCAGCTCGCCGGTCGAGAGCATGAGCGCGCTGCTGGATGAGGGCTATGATGCGGTCTTCGTCGGCACCGGCGCGCCGAAAGGCAAGGACCTTCACTTACCGGGCCGACATGACGCGACAGGTGGCCTCCATATCGGCATTGACTGGCTGGAATCGGTCGCCTTCGAACATACCGATAAAATCGGCGAGAATGTCCTGATTATCGGCGTCGGCAACACGGCGATGGATTGCTGCCGCACCTCGCTGCGCCTGGGTGCCAGGAATGTAAAAGTCATGGCCCGCAAGCCGCGCGCCTTCTTCAAGGCTTCCGAATGGGAGCTTGAGGATGCCGAGGAAGAGAATGTCGAAATTATCGTCAACCACTCGCCCAAGGCCTTCGTGGTCGAGAATGGCAAACTGGTCGGCATGACATTTGAGCTGATGGAATACGATACTGATGCTGCTGGCCGGATTACGGACCAGCGCGTCACCGGCGAAACCACGATCCCCTGCGATGATGTGATCCTCGCCATCGGCCAGGAGAACGCCTTCCCATGGATCGAGAAGGATGCCGGGATCGAGTTCGACAAGTGGGATGTTCCGGTGGTCGACGAGACGACGTTTGAATCGACCCGCAAGGGCGTGTTCTTCGGCGGCGACTCGGCTTTCGGTCCGAAGAATATCATCTGGGCGGTCGAACATGGCCACCAGGCCGCGATCTCCATTCACCGCCATTGCCAGGGCCAGGACCTGAACAATCGCGTGCCAGACCAGGTCGAGCTGGAATCGACCAAGATGGGCATGTTTGAATGGCGCTATTCCAACGCTTATGACGCCTCAGACCGGCGCCAGATGGAGCATGTTGCCCTGGTCGAGCGGTTCAAGACCCTCGATATCGAGGTCGAGCTTGGCTTCAATGCCGAGCAGATCGCCACCGAGGTTCAGCGCTGCCTGAACTGCGACATACACACGGTCTTCACCCCGTCACTGTGCGAGGAGTGTGATGCCTGTATCGATATCTGCCCGGTGGAATGCCTGTCGATTACGCCCAATGCCGGGTCAGAAGACGCGCTCCGCCAGGCCCTGAATGCCTCATCCGAAAATGACGAACAGGCTCTGTTTGTCTCCGGCGACCTGCCGTTGACCCAGCGGGTCATGATCAAGGATGAAGATGTGTGCCTGCATTGCGGCCTGTGCGCCGAGCGTTGCCCGACTTCGGCCTGGGATATGCAGGAAGGCATTATCAAGATTCACCATGCCGGTGACCAAGCGTAGAGCGAATTGCCATGACCAGTCCATCTATCAATGACTTCGTGATCAAGGTTGCGACCGTAAACGGCACTGGATCGGCCAGCGCCAATGGTCTGTTGATGAAGACCATCTTCCGCATGGGTGTGCCGGTTGTCGGCAAGAACATCTTCCCGTCCAACATCCAGGGCCTGCCGACCTGGTATGAAATCCGCGTCACGGGCGATGGCTATGCCGGACGCGATGGCGATGTCCACCTGATGGTGGCGATGAACCCGGAAACCTATGCCCGTGACCTGGCGGACCTGTCGCCAGGCGGCGTGCTGATCTACGATGCGACCTGGCCGCGCCCGGAGCTTGATGCGCGCAGCGACATCACCGTGATCGGGATTCCGTTGTCGAAGATGACGAACGAGGCCTTCTCGGTCGCGCGGTCGCGTATCCTGATGAAGAACATGGCCTATGTCGGTGCCGCCGCCGCGTTGCTCAATCTCGACATGGATGTGATCAAGGGCCTGGTCGAGGAAATGTTTGCGGCCAAGCCGAAACTGGTGCCGTCCAATATGCAGGCGCTGGCGCTGGGTTATGACTATGTTCGCGACAACTATGAGTGCCCGCTGCCTTTCCGTGTATCTGCGCTGGACAAGACCGAGGGCAAGATCGTCATTGATGGCAATACCGCTGCCGGACTGGGCTGTGTCTATGCAGGCGCGACATTCGGGGCCTGGTACCCGATCACGCCGTCAACCTCCCTGATGGATGCCTTCCAGCAATATTGCGATGAATTGCGCGTCGATGAGGAAACCGGCAAGAACAAGTTCTGTATCGTCCAGGCCGAGGACGAGCTGGCTGCGGCTGGACTGACCATCGGTGCGGCCTGGAATGGCGCGCGCGCCTTCACCCCAACCTCCGGCCCGGGTATTTCGCTGATGAGCGAGTTTATCGGCTTTGCCTATTATACCGAAGTGCCGATGGCCCTGTTCGATATCCAGCGGGTCGGCCCGTCCACCGGCATGCCGACCCGGACACAGCAATGCGATATCCAGCTGTGTGCCTATGCCTCCCATGGCGACACCAAGCATATCGTGCTCTATCCGGCCAATCCGCGCGAATGTTTCGACATGGCGGTGCAGACGCATGACCTGGCCGAGCGGTTCCAGACCCCGGTCTTCTTCCTGTCCGACATCGATATCGGCATGAATGACTGGATGGTTGATGAGCTGGAATGGGACGATAATTACGTGCCCGATCGGGGCAAGATCCTGTCCGCCGAGGAGCTGGACAAGGTCGATGCCTTCTATCGCTATCTTGATGTTGATGGGGATCACATTCCCTATCGGACCCTGCCGGGCACCAATCCGAAAGGTGCCTACTTCCTGCGCGGGTCGGGCCACAACAAGTATGGCCGCTACACTGAGACCAGTTCGGAATACCAGGAAGTGGTCGACCGCCTGCATGCCAAGTGGCGCAGTGCCGCCGATGCCGTGCCGGCTCCGGTGGTCACCCCGGCTCGCTCAAAGGCCCGCTATGGCATCATCGCCATTGGCAGCTCCGACGGCGCGGTGATCGAAGCCCGCGACAAGCTGGAGGCGGACGGCATGCCGTTCGACTATATGCGGGTGCGCGGCTTCCCGTTCTCGAAACAGGTCGAGGACTTCATCAATGCCCACGATGAAGTGTTCGTGGTCGAGCAGAACCGCGATGCCCAGCTACTTGGCCTGATCGTCAACGAGACTGATGTTGCCAAGGAAAAGCTGGTGCCGGTGCTGCACTATGCCGGTGAGCCGCTGAACTATAAATTCGTCTATGACGCGCTGCAGATTGCCGTGAAAGTGAGGAAAATCGCATGACCTCCTTCGTAAAACCCAAGATCCGCCGCAAGAATGAGCCGCTCAACGCCCTGGGCCTGGCCCGTGCAGACTATGATGGTGCTATGTCGACCCTGTGTGCCGGCTGCGGACATGACAGTGTCACCGCCGCCATGGCGCGGGCCTTCTATGAATTGTCGATAGAGCCACACCGCGCGGTGAAAGTGTCTGGCATTGGCTGTTCGTCCAAGACGACCAGCTATTTCCTTAGCGAAGCGCATGGTGCCAATACGGTTCACGGGCGTATGCCGTCTTTCGCGACCGGTGCGGCAGCGGCCAATGGCGCGCTGGCCTATATCGGCGTATCTGGTGATGGCGACAGCCTGTCCATCGGCCTTGGCCAGATGGCCCATGCCATGCGCCGCAATGTCAACATGCTGTATATGCTTGAGAATAATGGCGTTTACGGCCTGACCAAGGGCCAGTTTTCGGCCGCTGCCGATGTCGGCTCACGCGCCAAGAAAGGCACCGTCAATGACGTGCCACCGATTGACCCGGTGGCGCTGGCCCTGTCCGTCGGGGCGAGCTTTGTTGCGCGCAGCTTCTCGGGCGACCGTGACCAGCTTGTGCCTCTGATCAAGGCGGGTCTGATGCACAAGGGCTTTGCGATGATCGACGTGATCTCGCCATGCGTGAGCTTCAATGACCACAAGGGCTCAACCAAGTCCTACGCGCATACTTACGAATATTACCACAAGGCCGTGCACGCTGATTACGTGCCGCCAAGTGCGGAGATCAAGGCGTCCTATGATGAGGGCGAGGTCATGCCGATTGAGCTGCATGATGGCGGCACGATCCAGCTGCGCAAGCTCGACCGCGATTTCGACCCGACGGACCGGGCCGCGGCCTTCGCGCGTGTGCTCGACAGCCAGAGCCGCAATGAGATTCTCACCGGCCTGCTCTATATCGACGAGACCCGCCCGGACATGCATGAACGCAAGAACATGGAAGCGCGTCCGCTGAATGAAATCCCGTATGGCGAGCTCAATCCTGGTGCGGCCCGGCTGAAGGCGCTGCAGGCGGGTTTCCGCTAGGGTTCAGGGCTGATTTTCGAGCTTCAGTCACGACATTGACCTGACCGTAATTTAGGGGTCCTATCGCGCCATCGCGAGGGCCCCTTTGTGCTGGCCCCGCCAAAAATCTATTTGGAGGACGAGTCTTGAAACTTCGCATTCTATCAGGTGTCGCGTTGGCTGCGCTGGGCGTTGCGGCATGTGAAAACTGGCCGCAGGCCGAAACCACAAGCAGCGAGACCCTGGCCCCGGTTGCCGAGGCCGCCGAACCGGCTGCACCAACAGCGGCCGATGCTGAGGCCTATATCGCTGATGCCGAGGCGCAATTGTCGGAAATGAGCGAATATGCCGCCCGCGTGTTCTGGAACCAGGCCACGAACATCACGTATGACACTAACTGGCTGGCCGCCAATGTGGGGGCGGAATATACCAAACTGGCGGTTGATCTTGCCAATGGGACCAAGCAGTTTGAAGGTGTCGATGTCTCGGACGACCTGGCGCGCAAGGTCCAGATCCTGCGGTCGGGCATCACGCTGCCAGCCCCGTCCCGGGATGGTGCAGCTGATGAGCTCGCTGCGATCACGACCGGGCTTGATTCGACCTATTCAACAGGCCGCTATCGTTTGCGGGAGAATACTGATGCGGTGCTCGCCCTGCTTGGCGATCTCGACGAAGATGCCCGCAACGACGTTGTCGACAAGGGCCTGACGCTGGATCAGCTATCGACCCTGATCGAACTGAGCCGTGACCCTGATGTCCTGCAGGAAGTCTGGGAAGGCTGGCGCACGGTTTCCCCGCCCATGCGGGACAATTACGGTCGCATGGTCGAGATCGCCAATGAGGGTGCCAATGAGCTGGGTTTCGACAACCTGTCGGACATGTGGCTGTCCAATTATGACATGCCGCCCGAAGATATGCGCCAGGAGGTTGATCGCCTGTGGGGCCAGGTCGAGCCGCTCTATGAAGAGCTGCACTGCTATGTCCGTGCCGAGCTGAACGAGCAGTATGGCGACGAGGTCCAGCCCGCAACCGGCCCGATCCGCGCTGACCTGCTCGGCAATATGTGGGCCCAGCAATGGTCCAGCATCTATCCGCTGGTTGCACCTCCGGCTGCCGATCCGGGCTATGACGTTACCGAACAGCTGGTGGCCAAGGGCTATGACCCGCTGAAAATGGTCCAGACGGGCGAAGCCTTCTTCTCCTCGCTCGGCTTCGAGCCGCTGCCGGAGACCTTCTGGGAGCGCAGCCAGATCACCCGTCCACGTGACCGCGAAGTGGTGTGCCACGCCTCGGCATGGGACCTCGATAACCGCGATGATATTCGCATCAAGATGTGTACTGAGGTCAATTCCGAGGACTTCAACACAGTCCACCACGAGCTTGGGCACAACTATTACCAGCGTGCCTACAAGGACCAGTCCTTCCTGCACAAGGGCGGGGCCAATGATGGCTTCCACGAGGCCATTGGCGATTTTATCGCCCTGTCGATCACGCCGGAATATCTCCAGGCAATTGGCCTGATCGAGGACGTACCGCCAGCCGAAGCTGATCTCGGCCTGCTGATGAATACCGCGCTCGACAAGATCGCCTTCCTGCCATTCGCGATCACCGTGGATAGCTGGCGCTGGAGCGTGCTCGACGGCACCACGCCGGTCGAAGGCTATAATGATGCCTGGTGGGAAACCCGCACCAAGTATCAGGGCATTGTCCCACCTGGCCCACGCCCAGCTGATGCGTTTGACCCCGGCGCGAAATACCACATTCCGGGCAACACGCCTTACCTGCGCTATTTCCTGTCCTATGTGATGCAGTTCCAGTTCCACAAGGCCGCTTGCGAGCAGGCTGGCTGGGAAGGCCCGCTGCACCGCTGCTCGATCTACGGCAACGAGGAAGTCGGTGCCAATTTCCGTGCGATGATGGAGATGGGGGCAAGCCAGCCGTGGTCAGATGCTCTGGAAGCCTTCACCGGAACCCGCCAGATGGATGGCAGCGCGATCACTGAGTATTTCGATCCGCTGATGGTCTACCTGAAAGAAGAGAACAAGGGCCGCACCTGCGGTTGGTAATTGGGGAAGGGCCGTCAGGGCCCGCCTCAAGCACAGATTGGAGCGCGCCCGGAAACGGGCGCGTTCTGCGTTCAGAAGAACAGGTCCTCAAGCGCAATGTCGCCGCCCAGCGAGACGCCGAGCTGGTAGCAGTAGCCGAGATTCTTCTTGCGGCCATTGGCCATGTCGCGAAGCCCGGTGCGGATCTTGTCGACCCGGGACCCTTTCATCGTTTCCAGCTTCAGCCGTTCGCGCAGGTCATCATTGTCGATATTGATGTCGTGGTGCTGGAAGCGCAGTAGCGGATGCGGGGTGAAGCACTCGTTCTCCAGGCCACCAATCTCGCCATTCAGAATCCACGGTTTGCGCGGGTTTGACATGGCTTGCATGACTAGCAGCGTGTTGCGCTGGCTTTCCGAAATCATGCCGCTGAGCGCGCCAATGCCCTGGGCAATCGTGCGCTTGTTCAGAAAAATTTTCGGGGCGTGGCGCTGGCGATACTGGCCGGTGCCGAGTGAGAGCATGGCGAGATTGTCTTCGCCAGTGCGCCAGTTGAAGCCATATGAGGGCAGGGTGACCATCTGGAAGGCGGCCAGGGCGGGACAATTGTGCCCGCCAATGGCGCCATCGACGAACACGCCAAGCTCCGGCTCGAAGCCGTGCTTGCCATCGGAGATCTGGATCGTCATTGGCGACAGGTAGGTTGGGGCCGCCGTGCTGGCCCGGATCAGGTCTTTCAGCCGGTATTCGCGGTTGGGCAGGAAGGTCTGGCCTGGCTGGGCGCTGAAGAACTTGGAATTGGGGTTGTTGGTCAGCATCCACGCCGCATCGGTATCGATGCGCTTGGCGCAGATCAGCAATCCGGTCTGCAAGTCATCCGACCCGAGTTTCAGCGGCTTGCCATGTGTGTCCAGCAGGTACTTATCGAGACTTTGCTCGAGTAGGCGCGCATCATGCTTGGGCATGATCACGCCAAGCCGCCGGTTCGGCTTGAACAGTACCGGGCACAGTTCGTCATACATTGCCTTGATGGTCGAGACTTGCCAGCCGAGCGCCAGGCCGGTGGCAATGATCGAGCCGGTTGAGGTGCCGCAGATCAGGTCGAAATGATCCGAAAGGCGATAGCGCGGGTCACCTGCCTGCGTCTGCAGCATGTGTTCAATGGTTTCCAGAGCGCCCAGGGTCACCAGTCCGCGCACGCCGCCGCCTGCCAGAGACAGGATGCGCTTGGGCCCATTATCCGGGTCGAGGTGGGCTGCAAGTGTCGGGTTCATGGCGGCTCCCTGTGCCAGTCCGGCTGGGGTCACGTTAGGATACCAGTGCCCAAAATCAAAGAGAAAACAGGCTGTTTGCGAATCCGGGCCGGGCTTTATCACGGTGTTAATTTGACTGGGCAGACACTGTGGTTAGATTCGTCACTCGGCTTGAACGGGCCGGGGGTGGCATAAATTCTGCGGGGTTGACCCCCGATTATTGAACAGAGGATGCAGATGAACCTGACTCGTTTCCTGAGCCTGTTGGCCAGCTTTGCCGTGTTGAGCACCCCTGCACTGGCTGGCCCGATTGACGCGGAAAAGCTTGATCAGCGCCTGACCACCCTGGCCGATCAGGGCGAGATTGTCGGTCTGGCCGTTGCCGTGATCGAAGACGGTGAAATCATCTTTGCCCGTGGCTACGGCCAGACCCGCGCCGATGGCGGACCGGTGACAGCGGACACTGTGTTCCGTTGGGCATCCCTGTCCAAGGGGGTTGCCTCGACGACTGCCATGCAACTTGTCTCCGAGGGTAAGCTATCCTTGCAGGACCATGTCAGCGACTATGCCACAAGCCTGCGCCTGCCGGGCGGGGGCGAACGCCAGAGTACGCTTGAAAATGTTCTTTCGCACATGCTCGGCATTGTCCCGAACGCTTATGACACGCGCCTGGAAGACGGGCGTTCACCACAGGAAATCCGTAAGGCTCTTGGCCGCCTCAAGGCGGTCTGCCGGGTCGGGGAATGTCATACCTATCAGAATGTCGCCTATGATGTGGTCGCGGAAATGGTCGAGTCCGTGACCGGGCGCGCCTATTCGGACATTGTTGAGCAATACCTGTTCGACCCGCTCAAGATGCGCACGGCCAGCCTGGGGCGTGATGGCTTGCTGGCCTCGCCTTCATGGGCCGAGCCGCACAAGCGCAATCGCCGCACCAATGGCCAGGTTCGCCGGCCTGTAAAGGAGGCTTATTACCGTGTTCCAGCGGCTGGCGGCGTCAATGGCTCAATCCGCGACCTGGCGCTCTATGCACGCGCCCAGATGGGCCTGGTGCCGGAGGCCTTGCCAGTGGACACCTTGCAGGAGCTGCATACGCCGCGCGTCTATACGCGGCGTGAGCAATCGAGCATGAGTCGGCGTTATGCAGGCACTTTGCGTGATGCCCGCTATGCCCTGGGCTGGCGTGTCTACAAGTATGGCGAGGCGGGAAATCGCGTTGTCGGGCATCGCGGCGCAGTAGAGGGCTATCGCTCGCTCATCCTGTTTGACCCCGAGCGCGATACTGGCGTTGTCGCTCTGTGGAATTCAGAGTCGCGTCGCCCCGTTGGCGTCCAGTTTGAAGTCATGGACATGGTTTATGACCTGCCGGCCAAGGACTGGCTGCAGATCAATGGCGATGCCATCGGGGCGGCGCCATAAGGGCTTGAACTTCCTGAAATCTTCGATTTAGGTCTTGGCAGCCTACGCAATGGGGGCGAGCTGATGGTCGAGATCAATCCAGAGCAATTCGAGAAGATTGCCCGCACAGTGCATGAGGCGCTGAGCGCCTGGCGCGTGGCCAATGGCCAGCATGGTCACAAGACCTGGGACAAGCTGGGCAAGAAGGAGCGCCAGTCGACCTATGACAGCGTTCGTTTTGTCCTCGACAACCCATCTTCCGGCCCGAGGGGCCAGCACGAGCAATGGATGGCCCAGAAACACGCCGAAGGCTGGACCTATGGTCCTGAGCGCGACAGCCGGTCCAAAACCCACCCGATGCTGACGCCGTTTGATGAGCTGCCGGATTATGAGCGCCGCAAGGATGGATTGCTCAACGCCATCGTCCTGGCCTTGGCAATAGATGCAGGGGCAGGCGAATGAAGGCCCTGCTTGGCCCGCCTGAACCGGCTGATGCCGCGCTCGCCTTCGGGCACATTCATGAAACCCTGCCCGCTTCTGCTGCGCCGCTGGTCGATATTCTGCAATCGAAACCCGTACGCGCCGAGATCGGGGCCTTCGATCTGCTTGATGAACTGGCCCAGAAGAACCGCGATTCGCATGAAAAACTGATCAAGGGGGGGCTGCTGGCGGTGCTGAGCTCTGCCCTGTTCGCCGGACTGGCCATCCTGATTTCTGTACTGTTCAAGTCTGCCGGAGATGAGGCGCTGGCCACTGAGCTGCGCCGTATCCTGACCTTTGCACAGTTTGCCTCGCTTTTTGTCGGCGTCTTCCTGTTCGGGCTGGATGCGCGCAATGGCGGCAATGACCAATGGCAACGCGCCCGCGCACAGGCCGAGGCGAGACGCCTGAAACAATTCATAGCCGTGATGGAGACCGCCCACCCGCAGGTGTCAACGGGCAACATCCTGCCGCTGAAATTGGCCTTTATCCGGCGCTATCTCTGGTATGCACAGCTGCAATACATCCAGTCCAAACTGGCCCAGGGGGATGAGCGCCAGGCCAGCCAGAAGGCCGGGATCAACTGGATCCGCCTTGGCATCCTGCTGGCGGCGGGTCTGGGGGTCCTGCTTGGCCTAGCCGAACTGGTCTCGGCGACTGGCTGGTTTGGCACCGGGTTACGCGACACGCTGGACGGGCGCTGGGTGGAAGTTTTCGAAGCCGTCGCCGGAGCGGTTGCCGTTCTCGCCCTTGGCATCATAGCGCACCGACAGGGCACGGAAGGCTTTCACCGTGATACCGATGCGCGCCGCCGCTTGATCGCCACCCAACAGCTCTTGCAGTCGCTTGGCGGCACGTGGGAGGCGCCGGACGGGGCCTATCTGCAAGCCCTGGAAGGCGCGCAAAGTGGGAATGAAACGGCGGTCCGCGCCTGGCTTGATGCCCTTGCAGCGATCCTTGAGGCTGAGCATCATGACTGGCTCGATGAGATGGAACGTGCTGTTCCGGCCTCAACCGACGCCTGGGCGATCTGGCGTATCCTGCAGGCCGATTGATCCCTGCAAAAAGTGTCTCTTATTGAAACAGGCTGACGCCAGGCCGGGGCAGTCGGCATCTGAAACATCCGTCCCCAGATGGATTTTCTGACGATTCGCCATGCCCGAATCTTGTGCTTTTCCTCGCCAAGTTTCCACTATGTTCCATATGACAGCGTTTACCTTTGCGGAATCTGAGCTTAAAGCTGGCAATTGATCAACGAGCGGGCTTCTTATGCGCGCCATATGCAACTCCAACCCTCGAAGCGGCATGTGACTTGCCTGTGTTCGGGGATAGCAAAATCAGGGGATCAACGTGTCCAATCAGACAGTAGAGTTAGCGGATCTGGAAATTCAGGCCGGAACGATCAACAAGAACTGGAACGAAGCACGCCTATATGAGCGAGCTGTCGCGTCGGGCGAAGGCCGGGTCGCCAAGGGTGGGGCGCTGCTGGTCGAGACCGGCCTGCACACCGGTCGCTCGGCCAAGGACAAGTTTACCGTACGCGATGCGACAACCGAGGATACTGTCTGGTGGGATCAGAATGCCTCGATGACACCAGCGCATTTCGATGCCCTGTGGACCGATTTCAAGGCGCACCTGAACGGCAAGGAGCTGTTCGTCCAGGAGCTGTTCGGTGGGGCTGACCTGGATCACCGCCTGCCGGTTCGTGTCGTTACCGAGCTTGCCTGGCATTCACTGTTCATCCGCCACCTTCTGCGCATCCCGACCGCTGACGAATATGCCGGATTTGCGCAAGAATTCACGATCATCAACTCTCCGAGCTTCCGCGCTGACCCGGCCAAGCACGGCACCGTGTCAGAAACCGTCATCGCGGTGAACCTGACCAAGAAGATCGTTCTGATCGGCGGTACGAGCTATGCTGGTGAGACCAAGAAATCCGTCTTCACGATTCTCAACTACCTGCTGCCAGCCAAGGGCGTGATGCCGATGCATTGTTCAGTCAACGATGGCGGCAACAATGATGCTGCGATCTTCTTTGGCCTGTCAGGCACGGGCAAGACAACCCTGTCAGCCGATGCCAGCCGCACCCTGATCGGTGATGACGAGCATGGCTGGTCAGAAAATGGCCTCTTCAACTTCGAAGGCGGCTGCTACGCCAAGATGATCAACCTCTCAGCCGAGAATGAGCCGGAAATCTATGCCACCACCAAGATGTGGGGCACGGTTCTGGAAAACGTTGTCATGGACCCGGAAACCCGTGAGCTGGACTTCTATGACAGCACGCTGGCCGAGAACTCGCGCGGCGCCTATCCGATCTCGGCGATCGAGAACGCGTCCCTGGATGGCCGCTGTGGCCAGCCGAAGAACCTGATCATGCTGACGGCGGATGCGTTCGGCGTCCTGCCGCCGATTGCCAAGCTGACGCCTGAGCAGGCCATGTATCACTTCCTGTCTGGCTATACAGCCAAGGTGGCAGGCACCGAAAAAGGCATCACCGAGCCGACGGCGACCTTCTCGACGTGTTTCGGCGGGCCATTCATGCCGCGTCATCCAAGCGAATATGGCAAGCTGCTTGGCGAACTGATCGACCGTTACAACGTCAATTGCTGGCTGGTTTCCACCGGCTGGACGGGCGGCCCGTACGGCACTGGCAAACGGATGCCGATCAAGGCCACGCGCGCTTTGCTGAACGCTGCGCTGGACGGTTCTCTGAACAATGCCGATTTCCGCAAGGACGAGACTTTTGGTTTCATGGTCCCGACCGCCCTGGACGGTGTGGACCCGCAGATCCTTGATCCGCGTTCAACCTGGGCTGATGGCGCAGCTTACGACGCCCAGGCCGCGAAGCTGGCCGAAATGTTCGTCGCCAATTTCGACAAGTTCAATGACTATGTCGACGCCGGGGTGCGCGCTGCGGCCCCACGCGCCAAGGCGCGGGCCGACGCCTGATATTCGAAACGTGGCGGCTTTGACAATCCGCCACGA
>CBDUKI010000017.1:0-18503 GCA_965367765.1 uncultured Henriciella sp. | reverse complement strand
TCAATTTTTACACGCAATATTGAAAAAGCTTTATCGATGGCGCAGCAGGCCAAGCCCCTGGACCAACAGCACTGGCGCCACCATGACGTAAGCGGCCAGCCCACCGAGCAGGACACGGAACCCGCGGCGCGGCAACTTCCAGACAAGTGCCATTGCGCCCAACATGAAAATGCTGCCGAACATGGCCGACTGAGTGCCGGTGAGCGCGAAAGCACCAAACAACAAGCCCAACACTGACACGATCACGCCCCTGGAGAGCCGACGCGGGAAAGCCTGCCAGGCCCATGCCAGGAGGAACGGCACCAGCAGCAGAAGGGCATTCGCATTACGCAACAGATTCTGCATCATGTTGGACTGGTCGCTCTGCCCGGTGCTGATGATGAAGTCGATGATCGGCTGCATCAACACCGCCGTGACGAGTACACCGAACATCTGCACCAGGCCCACCCAGCGAATGACCAACAGGCTGCGCGTCGCCCCACCAGCCTTTACCTGGGCAATCGCCATTAGCATGGCCACACAGGCCAGTGCCGTCAGGCCAACGCGGGCACCAACCATGTCCATGGTAAAACTGCCCGCGCCGAAACTGCCTGAAATGAACGGTTTTCCGCCAGGCGACCAGAATGAGGCGGCCACAACCCAGCCAATGAAGGCGCCAAAAGCCAGGACGTAGCGCGGCAAGCCTTGCGGACGCGCAAAGGCAAGCACCGGGATGGCCAGGAAGGCGACAAGGCCAGTATAGCCCTGCGCGCCCATATAGCCGATGATCGGCCAGGTCAGGAACCAGCCCGCAAAATACGCGGCATAGGACAGGCCCCGACCCGTGGCCATTTAACTGGCCTGACGCTTCAGGTCCGGTGCAGGCGCCTCGAATGCCAATGCCTCGGCTCCTTCATCCAGGCCGACGATCTCCTGGGCCTTTGATCCAAAACGGCGCAGGGCAAGTTTGCGCTCCTCCGCTTCGCGAGCACCAACCACGGCAATAACCGGGATTTTCTGCACCGAATGTTCGCGGACCTTGTAGTTGATCTTCTCGTTGCGCGTATCAACTTCAACCCGCAGGCCAGCTGCGCGTAGAACCTCTGCTGCCTCTTGGGCATAGGCATCAGCTTCCGAGGTAATCGTTGCGATCACCACCTGGACCGGCGCCAGCCACATCGGGAAGGCCCCTGAAAACTCCTCGATCAGAATACCGAGGAACCGTTCCATCGAGCCGAGAATGGCCCGGTGCAGCATGACCGGGACATGTTTCGCGCCATCTTCGCCGATATAGGACGCTCCAAGGCGGCCCGGGACCACATAGTCGAGTTGCAGCGTGCCGCACTGCCAGACCCGTCCGATTGCATCCGTCAGCTGGAATTCCAGCTTCGGCCCATAGAACGCGCCCTCGCCTGGCATGATTTCATATGGCAGGCCAGACGCCTGTACCGCGTCTTCAAGTGCCGCTTCTGCCCGGTCCCATGTTGCATCATCGCCAGCACGCAGATCAGGACGCGTAGACAGTTTGACCGCCACATCGTTGAAGCCGAAATCCAAGTATACCTTCTGCAACAGATCGCAGAATTTCTGCGTCTCGGAAACAATCTGGTCCTCGCGGCAGAAAATATGGCCGTCATCCTGTGTGAATTGGCGCACCCGCATAATGCCATGCAGCGCGCCATGCGGCTCGTTGCGGTGGCAACAGCCATATTCGGCCAGCCGCAATGGCAGATCGCGATAGGACTTTTGCGACGATTTGAACACCTCGACATGTGCCGGGCAATTCATCGGCTTGATCGCCATCATCTTGGCATCTGCGGGCACCACGACATCGCCTTCGCCTTCCGGCACGAAATCAGGCACGACGAACATGTTCTCACGGAACTTGCCCCAGTGCCCAGACTTTTCCCACTGGCCGCTATCCATCAGCTGCGGTGTCTTGACCTCGTTATAGCCTTCTTGCTCAAGTTGGCGGCGGATATAGGCCTCAACCTGCAACCAGACCTGATAGCCCTTGGGGTGCCAGAAAACAGAGCCCGCAGCGGCTTCGCCATCCAGGTGGAACAGGTCCAGTTGTGTGGCGAGCTTGCGGTGATCGCGCTTTTCAGCCTCTTCCAAACGGTGGAGATAGGCTTTCAGCTCTTTCTCATTGCCCCAGGCCGTGCCGTACATGCGTTGCAGCATCTCGTTGCGGCTGTCACCACGCCAATAGGCGCCTGCAAGCTTCATCAGCTTGAATGCCTTGGGCAGCTTGCCCGTTGATGGCAGGTGGGGGCCACGGCACAGGTCAAACCAGTCGCCCTGGCGATAGATCGTGATCGGCTCACCGGGTGGGATGATATCGTCGATGATCTGGGCTTTGTAGTCCTCGCCGATCTTCTTGAACATCTCGATCGCATCGTCCTTGTCCCAGACCTCGCGTTCGATCGGATAGTCAGCGTCGACAATCTCTCGCATCTTCGCCTCGATCTTCTCGAAGTCCTCCGAAGAAAATTGCTGGTCGCGAGCGAAGTCATAATAGAAGCCGTCATCGATCACCGGCCCGATCGTCACCTGTGTGCCGGGGAACAATGCCTGCACCGCCTGGGCCAGCACATGGGCGGCATCGTGGCGGATCAGCTCAAGACCTTCCGGATCCTTGGCCGTAACAATCTCAACCCGGGCGTCGCCGTCGAGGGCGCGTGTAAGGTCACGCAACTCGCCATCAACACGCGCGGCAATGGCTTTCTTGGCCAGCGAGCCGGAAATGCTGGCGGCCACATCCAGCGGACTGGCCCCTTTATCATATTCTCTGACGGAGCCGTCAGGCAGTGTAACATTTATCATTTTCATCGTCTTTTTCGTTCGGGTCCGGATCCAGGTCCGGCACAGGTCTCATGGTCGGCTTCCAGTCTCCATATCTCCATGGAGCCCAGAAGGGTGCAGATTTCGTTTCCAACGGTGCAGGGTCATAGCCGGATGAACCGCCCGGGCGGCATCTCGACAGGCGCGCCACGGTCATCCAGCCGCCTGCCCAGAAGCCATGGCGCGAGACGCACTCGGCACCATATTCGCTACAACTTGGGACATGCCGACAGCGCGTGCCAAACACCTGGAACAGGGGTGACAGTGTCAACTTGTAGACCTTAAGCAGGCCGTAAGAAAAGCTGCGGCGCAGGCCCGGCATGGGCAGTGTCCTGATTATTCGTTGTCGAAACGGGTTTAGACTCGAGTGATACAAGGCCGCAACCCGCGATAGCGGTTAGACCCAGCATCTAGGCGACATCGGCAGTCTCAGGCCGCTGCCGCCCTGCGGGTTCGTGCGATTTCGATCGCTTCCAGAACGGCTTCGAAAGCCAGCATGGTCGAAGCATGGCGAGGCGGATAATCCCGAACGCCTTCCAGGTGGCGCAGCTCCCAGAAACGACCACGCGGTGGCTCACCATTGTCCTTCAGCATGGCCTTCAGGGCATCACGGGTGGCAACCAGTTCGTCATAGCTCGCCCCGACAGCATGTTCGGAGAGGATAGCCGTGGCGGCCTGACCAAGCGCACAGGCCTTTGGATCAACTGCAATGGCTTCGACGATATTACCGTCCTCAGAAATCTTCACGTCCACGCGCACTGTCGAGCCGCAAATCCGGGCGAGGCGCGTCGCTGACCCATGCGCATCAGGCAGCGTACCGACATTCGGAATGTCAGCCGCAAGTTCCAGGACGCGATTGTGATACAGATCAGCCATGGTGCCCATGTCGCCTTGATTGGACGGAAAATCAAGCCTCAGGTGAAAGGCAGCGCACTCCAGGCCCGCTTCGTCACCAGTACGGCGCCGGCCAGGGCGCAGCCAGCTAGCAGCAGCATGAAGCCATCCCGCGAGGCCAGCCCTAGCCCCATGAACAGGATCGTCAGGCCCGGCAAGGTCGGCCCAAATGGGATCAAGCCAAGCGGAAACGTCACCAGTGCTGCGGCGGCGCAAACCAGAGCCACGAGCTGAACAAAGGGCGGTTCGGTGAGGAAGGTCAGTCGGGGTTTGAGAAAGGCATCGATCCGGTGAACATAAGGCTGGGAAGCGTCCACACCCTGCACCAGGTATTTGCGCGGGAAGCGGATACGCAGGATGCGCGCCGGGATCCATGGGCGTTTCCAGCCGATAATGATCTGCACGGCAAACAGCAGTGTGATCAGGGCTGTGATCCAGTTCAACCCTGGTACGATGGAAAGCGGGCTAACGGCAATAAAGCCCAACAATAACAGAACCGGGCCGTAGGCGCGCCGGCCAACGACATTCAACAAGTCTTCGACGCTGACCTCGTCGCCACTGGTTTCACGGCACATGAGATTGAGCAGTGAACCGAGATTGTAGACCTCACCCATCCGGGCCTGCACTGGAATAGAGTGCTCCGAAGCGTTCCAGAACACTGGTGCGCTCACGCGTCGAAACGATATAGAGGCGATCATACTCGCCTGCTTCATTAATCGGTGCCCCCGGGTCGCCACCCAGTAACTCGACGAGTTGAGGCGTGGTGTTGGAATGGCCGACCACCAACGCTGTCTCTTCTGGATGCGTTTGCAGATATTCTGCAAAACCCGGCAGGTCCCCGGGTGAATAAAGCCGGACTTCCACCCCCAGGCGCTCGGCCAGCGGCGCAGCAGTGGCACGCGTGCGGGCATAATCGGTCGTCCAGATAGCCGTGACCCCAGCGGTTTCCAGGCGGTCGGCCAGCTGTTGTGCGCGCTGCTCACCGGCCAAAGTCAGACCGGGGTCAGGGTTCACCGTGGTCTTCTCGGCATGCCGCACGAGGTAGACGGTGCCCGGCGCCGTGTCTGCCGGACCAAGCTGACAGGCCGCCAGACAGGAAAGGGCGGCGAAGGCGATCCATTTGATGGGGGTCATAAGCGTCTCCAGTTTGATCCTCCGGCCCCATCCATCACTTCGATGCCTTCGGCTTTCAACTCATCACGAATGGCATCGGCGCGGGCCCAGTCCTTGGCGGCACGGGCATCCAGGCGGGCCTGGACGAGGGCATCGACACGCGCGTTCTCATCCGTATCGCCGCCCTTTTCCCACTCTGATGGGGTGGAATTGAGCAGGCCCAGCAAGCGACCAGCCCGAAGCATATCCGACCGGGCTGCAGCCATCGCGGCCTCATCTTGACGGTCAGCTGCGGAATTGGCTTCGGCAGCAAAGCGCGACAGTTCGGCCAGGGCAATCGGCGTGTTGAGATCATCCTGCAAGGCCGACTGGACGCCATCATCGCTCGGCACGCCAGTTTCAGCATCCCATACACGACGCAGGGCCCCATAGATGCGGCCGAGTGTCGTGCGGGCCTGTTCAAGCAGGTCATCAGTCCAGTCCAGGGGCGCACGATAATGGCCTGACAGCATGGCAAACCGGATCACTTCACCGTCCCAGTTCTCCAGCAGGTCGCTCAGCAGTGTGACATTGCCCAGCGATTTCGACATCTTCTCGCCAGCCATATCGAGGAAACCATTGTGCATCCAGTAGCGCGCCATCTGTTCGCCATGGGCGCATTCTGACTGCGCGATCTCGTTCTCATGATGCGGGAATTGCAGGTCGATACCGCCGCCATGAATGTCGATTGTCTTGCCAAGATGCTTGGCCGCCATAGCTGAGCACTCGATATGCCAGCCGGGCCGACCGCGGCCCCACTTGCTATCCCAGATGGCGTCCTCAGGTTCGCCTGGCTTGGCGAACTTCCATAGGGCGAAATCAGCAGGGTTGCGCTTGCCAAGGTCTACTTCGACGCGCGCGCCAGCCTGGTTGTCCTCCAGCTTGCGCCCGGACAAGCGACCATAATCGGCCATTTGCGGAACGTTGAAGAAGACGCCCGCCTCAGTGGCATAGGCATATCCCTTGCGCTCCAGCGCTTCGATCAGGTCCAGCATCTCACCGACATGCTGCGTCGCCCAGGGCACAATGGTCGGGGTCAGGGCATGCACAGCCTTGGCATCGGCATCATAGATGCCAGCATATTTGTGGGTAATCGCCTCGATCGTCTCGCCGCTATCCTGAGATGTGGAAATGATCTTGTCTTCGATATCGGTGACATTGCGGGCATAGACGACAGCGTCTTCGCCATAGGTTTCGCGCAACAGGCGAAAAAGCACATCAAACACAATCACCGGGCGAAAATTGCCGATATGCGCCCGATTATAAACGGTTGGCCCGCATACATACATGGTCACCCGCTTGGGGTCTTGCGGTATAAAAGTGCGCTTTTCACGCGTCATGGAATCAAACAGGCGGATCGTCATCTCTGTAAGCTCTAATCTGAATTGTATGAAAAAGGAAAAACAAGCGTCGGCCAAGACCCGGTTCAGGTCTTAGCCGCTGATACAGTGCCGACAGGTCTGAGTTGGACGCATGTTACCATTCCTCTTGATCAGCCGAGGCATAACCGTCCAGCGTGCTGCGTGCAAGTCGCCTAGGTGCCGTTCAGCCGGACTTTCAGGCTGGACACAGCATGCACGAAATTGTTTGGCGCGATGGTCTGTTGCCCCGTCCAGGTAATGTTCGGAAACCGGTCGAGAATTTTCTCGTAGGCCAGTTGCAGCTGCATGATGGCAATGCGGCTACCGAGACATTTGTGCGGGCCATGACCGAAGGCCAGATGTTTGTCGGCATTGTCACGCAGGATATCGAACCGATCAGGGTCGGGGAAGACATCCGGGTCGCGATTGGCGGCGCCATACCAGAGTGCCAGTTTTTCGTCCTTGGCGATCTTCTGCCCGTTTAGCTCGGTCTCACACATGGCCGTGCGACGCATATGCATGACCGGCGAGACCATGCGCAGGATTTCCTGGGCCATGTTCGGGATCAGAGACCGATCCTCCAACGCCAAGTTCTTCTGGTCGGGAAACTCGGTCAGCAAGCGCATCGTCCCGGAGAGCGAATTGCGCGTCGTGTCATTGCCGGCAAAGATGATCAGCAGCCAGGATCCGTCGAGGAATTCCTGCGGCATCAACTCATTGCCAATGGTCGAATGCGCGATCGCGGTCAGAAGGTCATCACGTGGATTGGCCCGTCGATCCGCCATCACCCGCTCGCCATAGTCGAACATCTCGTTGACGTAGCGAATATAGCGCGGGATCAGCAATGGGTTGCGCAACAGGGTCGCCAGCGGCGCGGCCGTCACTTTTTGAGCCTGTTCGAGATAGTGCATCCAGCGCACGACCTTGGGCCTGTCGTCTTCGTCAACGCCGAGCATCTCACATAGGGTGAAAAGCGGCAGTTGTTCGGAGAACATCTTGACGAAATCGACCTCTGGTCCGGCGGCGTCCATCGCATTAAGCAATTGATCGATCCGGCCCGCGACCTTTTCCTTCAGCGTGGCCACGTATTTCGGAATGAAGAAGTCTTTCTGCTGGAGCTTGACCTCCATGTGGCGCGGCGCGTCGAGATTGATCAGGCTATTCATCGCTGCTGGCATCAGCTTCTTCGGAAACCGCATCCGGCGGGGCGGCAGGGCGAGGTTGATCGAGCCGCGCTCGGAGGAATAAATGTCCGGATTGACCTCAACCGTCTTGATGTCCTCGTAGCGCGTGATCGCCCAGAAGCCGCGCACCTTAGCCGGGAAGGGCGTCCACACGACCGGGGCTTGTTCTCGTAACGTCTTGTAGAGGTCGAATGGCTGGCCCTGCGTGAATGCCCAGGGGTTCGTCAGGGTTGATGTATCCAGGCGTGGATAGTGGGCCGGAAAAGTTGGCTCGGTTTGTTCGACCTCTTCAAGGACATGATCGCTGACCAGTTCCATACTGCCTCCCTTGGCCTCTCTATCTGGGCCGTCGAGGACATCTAGCAGGGAGTGGGGGTTCAAATCCATACTGCCGTGGCGTGATGACTTGCAGTTAAACCCCGCTCTGACCATGATTTCAGTCGTGCTCGTGACCTGAGGAGGCCGCAATGGTTGAACTGAACGGGATTGCTCACATCCAGCTGACCGTCAGCGACGTGACGGCGAGCCGACCTTTCTATCATCGGCTACTTCATCAGACACTCGGCATGTCGATCCAGTATGATCAGCCGGGCCTCTTTTATTGCATTGGCGGACGCACTGGCTTGCTGATCCGTCAGGCCGAAACCCCAACTGAGGGCGACGCCTTCGACCAATGGCGGCTCGGCCTTCACCATTTCTGCTTCCGGGTGAAAAACAAGGCCGACATTGACGTAATCCACGCCGTGCTCGTCGACATGGGCGCCAAAATCATTCGCGCGCCTGAGGATGGCCCATGGGCACCCGGTTATTATTCCGTGCTCTGCGAGGACCCAGACGGAATTCGCATTGAGTTCAACCATGTGCCTGGCCGTGGCAATCTCGACCGGATCAAGGACAAACCGCTCGACGCACGCCCAGACTAATGATCCCGGTTGCGCCGGGCGAGGCGACGCTCTCGCATACCGATATACAGGGTCGATGTGACGATGATCACCGCACCAATCCACACGTTCACTCCAGGGATGAGTCGGAACACGGCGAAGTCCGCCACCGCTGACATGGGAAGGCGCAAATAGTCGATCGGCGACAGGAAGGACGCATCGCCAACGCTCATCGCTGAAATGAAGCAGAACTGGCTGATGAAGCCGGTCGCGCCCATCAGGACGATCATGCCCCAGACCTCCAGCGACTGAGGGCTCCACCAGATGAACAGAAATGGCATCAGGAACAGGGTCGAGAACAGATTAGCATAGAGCAGCAGCACGATGGAGGGCAGCTCGGCGCTGAGAAATTTCACCAGTACAATGGCCGCCGCGAGGCTGAAGGCGCTGAACAATGCCACACCGCTTCCCATATCGATGTGCAGGCCTTCGCCCGTAGACGGTTGCCAGAACATGAAGATGCCGGGCATGACCATGACCATTACCCCGAAGAAACCGACAGCCAGCGCTCCCCAGCGATGTGCCCCGACATATTCACGTAGAATGAAGGCGGCCAATAGGGTTACGAAAAGCGGCCGGGTGAAGCTGATCGCGTTGAACTGGGCCAGCGTCAGGGTGAAATAGTCCGACACAGCGACAATCGCCAAGGTATAACCCAATGTGCCAAAAATGCTGCGCGTGACAAGCAAGCCAGGGCGGCGGGTCTTCATCGCTCCAAAACCCTTGCGAGCGACAAAGGGTACGGCGAACATCAGGCCGAAAAAGGCGCGCCAGAAGGCCAGGAAAACCGGGTGAACGTCCGCTGACAACAGCTTGTTGAACAATAGGTAGAAGGTAAAGCCAATACTGGCGGCGACCATTAACAGGGCACCTTTCAGGTTACCCGACATACCCGATGGCTTAACCTTCTGGTTACCGAATGCTGACCCGTTATCGCTCATGACCACGTTCTCTCCAGCCGAACTTGACCTGATAGACCGCCAGTGGCGATCCGTTGCATCAGATCATGTGTGGACTGGATGGTCGGCCTTCGGCGAGGCCCCCGACGAAGTGATCATCTATCGGACACGGGCCCATTGGAGAAAATTTCCGCTTCGGAAAGCAAGCCCTAATTTCTCCATCTTCACTGAACAGGGCGAAAAACTCGCTGTATTTTCAAACCTTGAACAGCTTACAGAAATGATCGAAAGCCTGCCAGGGCTCAATCTCGAGAGTTAAAGCCTTGAGAAAAATGTCTTTTCAACCCTAGGTCGCTTGTCGCGCTCTCATCAGATGCGAATCTTGCAGGATTGATTCTCTCAAGGTGAGACGCCCCGTGTCCGATCCAGCGCTGACCAGACAGATTGCCGAATATGTCGCCGTGCGCCTCGTCGCGCTGCGCAAGGCGCGCGGCCTGCGCCAGTCCGATCTCGCGCCGATCCTTGGTGTGCAAGGGGGACAGATTTCCAAGTACGAAAAGGCTGACAGCCTGATCACGCTCGATAATCTCTACAAGGCGGCTGAATTCTTCGAGGTGCCCCTCAGCGACCTCCTGCCCCCGGCTGTGTTCGGGCAAACTGAAGCGGCAGCTGAAACGCGTCCGGCTGGCATGGCCGAAGCTCAACCCACGTTCCAGGGCGCAGAAGCTTCCCCCACGGCGCAATCGGCAGAGCTATCAAATGCCTTCCTGTCGATCCGCAATCCGGCGCTCCGCGAGGCCCTGTTGCAACATGCCAAGGCGCTCACCAAGGTCGAAATCTAACCCTTCGCCATCATCGCGGCCATTTGCTCCGCCTGTTCCGGGGAAATGCCAAGCGATTCCAGCAATGGGCTGGCCGCGTCCTGATTCCAGCTGTGTGGCGGGCCAACGGTCATGCCGCCATCGACGAGGAACTCACCTCCAGTGATGAAACTGGCGGCGTCCGATGCCAGGAACGCGGCCATTTCAGCGATATCCTTGCCAGCGCCAACCCGCCCAATGGGCTGCATTGAGCCACCATTCTGGGCCACCATCTCAGCCATCTGGTCTGCTTGCTCACGCGGCAAGCCAAGCGAAGCGCCAAAGATCGAGGTCGCGATGAAACCCGGCAGGATGGAATTGACCCGGATCTTGTGCGCCGCCAGTTCAGCGGCGGCAAGCTTGGAAAAATGAGCAACACCCTTCTTCGCGACCGAATAGGTTATTGGGGCATAGCCGGCACAAATCGCCGAAATCGAAGAGGTGTTGATCACCGCGCCGCCGCCACGTTTCTTCAGGAACGGGACAGCATGGTGCGTACCGACGAAAACAGACTTCAACAGCAGGTCCATCGTCGTGTCATAGCCATCGAGGTCCAGGTCTTCGACACCGGTGGACGTGCCACCATGGCCAGCATTGTTCCAAACCACATCCAGCCCGCCAAAGACATCCTCGGCACGCTGCATCAGGGCCTGTAGAGCCGCCGGGTCGGTAACATTGCAGGGCTGGTAGACAACCGTGTCAGAGCCATACCGGGCCTCCAGCGCGCCGCCCTTCTCATCCTGAATATCGCCTGCGACGACTTTTGCGCCAGCCTCGACAAATACTTCCACACCCGCCATGCCAATGCCGCTAGCTGCACCGGTAATGACTGCGACTTTTCCACTTAGGTCCGCCATGTCTGTCTCCCTGTTCGTTTTTTCTTACAGGGTGTCAGGCAACCGGGTGAGTCAAGCCACTCCCCTACGTCAGGCGGACATGAAAAAGGGCAGGCATTTGTGCCCGCCCTTTGCCGTCATGAGTATGCAAACTGACTAGTTCTTGAACGCGCTGAAAACGTCATCAATATTCGGTTCGGCCTTGTTGCCCTCATCAACCGGAGCGGTTTCAGCCTGCTCCACCTCATCGGCGGGCGTGAGGCCTGGACCGGCATTTTCTGCGGCCACCTTCTCTTCCATCTTGCGCCGACGCACAGACGCCTTGGCGATGACTTCGTCGAGTTCGATCTGCGAACACAGGCCGAGCGTCACAGGATCAACTGGCTTGATCTCGGCTGAATTCCAGTGCGTTTTGTCGCGCACATTGGTGATCGTCGACTTGGTGGTGCCGATCAGTTTGGAGATTTGAGGGTCGCTGACCTCAGGGTGATTGCGGATGAACCAGGCAATCGCATCCGGCTTGTCGCCGCGCCGGGCAACCGGTGTATAGCGTGCGCCCTTGCGCTTGGGTTGGGGAATGTGCGCAATCTTTGAGGCGGCCACTTTCATCCGGTAGTCAGGGTCAGCTTCAGCCTTGTGAATTTCTTCGCGGGTCAGCTCACCACCCGAGATCGGGTCGACGCCGCGCATGTTCTCGGCAACATCGCCATCGGCAATACCCTTCACTTCGAGATGGTGAAGCCCGCAAAAATCAGCCACCTGATCAAATGTCAGCGTGGTGTTGTCGATCAGCCAGACAGCAGTGGCCTTGGGCATGAGAATATCGGCCATGAAAGCCTCCTTGAAACGAGATCTGAAAACACGTCCGCCCGGCACTTGCGTACCGGGCGGTCAGGTTATCAGGTAAAAAATAGATCCTAACGTGCACAGTATAGGCCCGATCCAGAGAAAATGAAAGCCTAGTCAGCCATGCGTGACAGCAGGATTTTTCCGACATGCCCACCCTTGTCCAACTGGGCTTGGGCCGCTTCGGCCTGATCATACGTGTAAACGGTATCGATGACCGGCTTGATCGCACCCGACAGGACACCCGGCCAGAAATCCTTCAGCACGGCATCGCGGATACGCTGCTTCTCCTCCACCGGGCGTGAACGTAGAGTTGTTCCGGTCAGGATCAGCCGTTTAAGCATCAATGGCATCAGATTCACATTCACGGCCGAGCCATTGAGATAGGCAATGTTGCAGATCCGCCCACCTAACCTGGCTGCCGAAATATTCTTCTGCACATAATCCCCGCCAACCATGTCAAGGATAACATCAGCGCCGCCCTGGTCGCGCACAACCGCCTCAAAATCCTCCGCCTTGTAATTGATGGCGAGATCGGCCCCCAACGCCTTTGCCTGGGCGCACTTGTCTTCGCTCCCGGCGGTGATGATGATCTTCCCGGCCCCGGCATGACGCGCCATCTGGATGGCCATGGTGCCGATGCCGCTGGTGCCACCATGCACGAGCAGGGTCTCACCCGGTTTCAGGCAACAACGGTCGAACACATTCGCCCAAACCGTCATCATCGCCTCAGGCAACGCGGCCGCTTCAGTCAAGCTCATCGAGTCTGGCACCGCAATCAGCGACCCCTGGTCCACGGCAGTGAATTCGGCATAGCCGCCACCTGCGAGCAGCGCTGCAACTCTATCGCCAATCGCCCAGCCGGTTACGTCTGCGCCCATGGCGGCGATCGTCCCAGCACATTCCAGTCCGAGAATATCCGACGCGCCGGGCGGCGGCGGGTAAAAGCCCTTGCGCTGAACCAGATCGGCGCGGTTGAGACCGGTCGCCTGTATTTCGATCAACACTTCATTCGGGCCCAGAACCGGCTTGTCGGCCTCGCCAATCTTCAAGGCCTGATCGGTTTCGGCCATCACCGCCCACATCTTTCCCGCCATGTCATCTCCTCCAGCGCTTGATCTTTGCATCCGGTCTTGGCTTATATGGCCCGGCCACAACTCCAGGTGAGGACATAGTTATGTTTGAGGAAAATGAAACACCCCCGGACAAGCCCCTTGACCTGGAACGCCTGTCCGTTGACGAATTGCACGCGCGGATCAAAACGCTGAAAGCCGATATTGCCGCTTGTGAAGCGGAGATTGCCAAGAAAGAATCCCATAAATCCGCCGCAGACGCCTTGTTCGGTAATTCTCATTAAGGTCTCGGAAGGGCACAGGCGATATAGTCTGCGCCACGCATGGCAATCCAGGGTTCCGATATGGCAAAAATTTCTCGCACAGATCCGGCGCTCGCCACTGACCTGACATTCACCGAAGGCAAGGTGTTCGAAAAGGTATTTGTCGAAGGCATGGCCCTGGTTGAGGAAACCGCCGCCTATCTCGACGGGCCGGGCCGCCAACTGTCGGCAACCTTACCGCGTGAAGCCAGCCTGACCTACGCCGCCTGGAGCATGGAACTAACAACCCGTCTGATGCAGGCAGCCAGCTGGCTGGTCATGCAGAAAGCCGTGCGCGACGGAGAAATGGATCGCGGCGACGCGAACCAGAAGAAATACCGGATCAGCCGCGACGAGCCAGCGCTCGAAGCCGGGGCCCAGCGCGGCAAGGGCCTGCCGGATGTCTTCCTGGACCTGGTCGAGCGGTCCGAAGCATTGTTCGAACGAATTTGCCGCCTCGACGCCGCCATTTACGGCCATGACCGGATCGATGCGAGCAGCCCTGTCAGCCAGCAGCTAGCCGAGTTGCGCAAGGCCGCCGAGACGGGGGCGTTTGATCCGTTAAAGGTCTGGGGCAAGGCACGTTAAGGGCGGTTCAGCGGCGCAAAGCCACGCGTATGTCAGCCGTTTCTACGCGTGCACCATCAGCGTTCACGAAGGCCGCATGCACCGGTTGGCGGGTTGTCGCCTGGGTAAAGCGCAGGGGCGGGGCTTCACCGTCGGCGAGCCAGTCATCGCCCCACTGCATCAAGGCAATCATCACCGGACGCAGAGCTTCGGCCTTATCGGTCAGAACATATTCCGGGCGCGAACGCTTGCCGTCTTCCTTATAGGGCCGCTTTTCGAGCAGGCCGTTGCGGGTCAGGGCGGCCAGGCGGCCTGACAGGATGGTGCGCGGAATCGACAGTTCAGCCTGGAAATGGTCGAACCGGCGAACACCGAACAGGGCTGACCTCAGGATCAGCATGGTCCAGCGGTCGCCAATCTGTTCGATTGCGCAGGCCAGATGGCAATTTTCTGGTGGAACGGGAGAAGTCTTGGCAAACGGTATCATACGACATGCCTGCCTGAGTTCGCAGGGCAAATCCAGCCCCCTGTGACGAAGGCCGCATTGCGCGAAAGGCTAGGCTCGGTTAGGGGAACAGCGCAGTTGTGTATTCCCAGATAAGGAAACTTGAAAATGGCACGAAAAAAGATCGCTCTCATCGGCTCTGGTATGATTGGCGGCACCCTGGCGCACGTCGCAGCCCGCGAAGAACTGGGCGATGTTGTCCTGTTCGATATTGCCGAAGGCCTGCCACAGGGCAAAGCGCTGGATCTGGCCGAGTCGACGCCCGTCTATAATAGCTCCGTGAACCTGAAAGGCGCCAATGACTACGCCGATATCGCCGGCGCGGACGTGTGCATCGTTACCGCTGGTGTGCCGCGCAAGCCAGGTATGAGCCGCGATGACCTGCTTGGGATCAACCTGAAAGTGATGAAGGCCGTTGGTGAAGGCATCAAGGCCCACGCACCGAACGCTTTCGTGATCTGTATTACCAACCCGCTCGACGCGATGGTCTGGGCCCTGCAGCAATTTTCTGGCCTGCCGGCGAACAAGGTTGTCGGGATGGCTGGGGTGCTGGATTCGAGCCGTTTCGCCTATTTCCTGTCAGAAGCCACCGGTGTTTCCGTCGCCGACATTCACGCCTGGACATTGGCTGGTCACGGCGATTCCATGGTGCCGATGGTGCGCCACTCGACCGTGGGTGGCCTGCCGCTGACCGAGCTGGTCAAGCAGGGCTGGATCAGCCAGGACAAGCTGGACGCCATCGTTGACCGCACCCGCAAGGGTGGCGGCGAGATTGTCGCCCTTCTCAAGACCGGTTCGGCCTATTACGCCCCCGCAGAATCTGCGATTGCGATGGCCAAGTCCTACCTGAAGGACCAGAAGCGCGTACTGCCATCCGCGGCCTGGTGTGATGGCCAGTATGGCCTCGATGGCCTGTATGTCGGCGTGCCGACACTGATCGGCGCGAACGGTGCGGAGAAGATTGTCGAGTTTGATTTCAACGACGATGAGCAAGCCATGTTCATGACTTCAGTCGAGGCTGTGAAGGGCCTGGTTGAAGCATGTAAGGGCATTGATCCGTCCCTGGCTTAATCCCCCGGTCTATCCCCGTTTCCCAGGCCGAAGACCCTATGAATAGCCTATGAAGCGGGGGTGAAACACCACCGAAGCAGCTATGAAGCCGACCCGAAACGGGTGTGCACTTTTGCCAGTCTGGCAACCGGGCGCACCCGTTTCTTTTAGCCGGTCACAGGATTTGAAAAAAGCCGCGCTGGACCTCGGCGGTGAAGCAGATAGGTTATGCCAAAAACTCTGGAGCCTGAAGATGAAACGACTGACCTGTCTGGCCATGCTTGGCATCGCCCTGACCGTGCCGAACGCCGTGGCCGACCCGGCCAAGACACTGCCCAGCGACATCGAAGCGACCGCCGAAGCCTTGATGGCCCAGGCGCAGGTGGACAAGACCGGCCTGAAATTTGTCGAGGACCTGACCACCGAGATTGGCCAGCGCCTGGCGGGCTCTGCGCAAGAGGCCCTCGCCCGCGAATGGGCCGTCGCCGAACTGACCGAGCTGGGCTTCGACAATGTGCACGTCGAGCCGTTCGAGATCCCATTTTGGTCGCGCGTGTCCGAAGAAGTGTCGATCACAGCGCCAAGCCAGCAGGCCATTGTCGCAACGGCACTTGGCGGATCTGCTGCAACGCCGCCCGGCGGGGTCGAGGGGGACGTCGTGCGGTTTGAAAACATGGCCGAACTGCGCGGAGCAGAGGCCAGCGCTGTTGCTGGCCGGATCGTCTTCGTTGATGAAGGCATGACGCGCACCATGGACGGGTCCGGCTATGGCATGGCCGTGCGCAAGCGCAGCGAATGTGCCAGCGTCAGCGCCGAGAAAGGGGCCCTGGCCTGCCTGATCCGCTCTGTCGGAACACAAACCCACCGTATGCCGCACACCGGCATCATGGCGCGAACGGGTGCCGAGGGCGCAGGGCCAGTTGCCGCCATCTCCAGCCCGGATGCGGACCAGCTGACCCGCCTTTTGGAGCGAGGCAAGGTAAGCGTGAAGGTCGACATCCAGACCGAAACTCGAACCAATGCACCGTCCGGCAATGTCATCGCCGAAGTCACGGGGAGCGACCTGAAGCATGAAATCGTGCTGATCAGCTGCCACCTCGACAGCTGGGACCTGGGCACCGGGGCGCTGGATGATGGCGCCGGTTGCGGGATTGTTGTGGCCGCCGCGAAACTGATTGCAGACCTGCCGGAACCGCCGCGCCGGACCATAAGAGTGGTGCTTTATGGCGCCGAAGAGGTCGGCCTGTTTGGCGGGGCCGCCTATGCGCGCGCTCATAGTGAAGACCTGGTCGACCATATTCTTGCAGCCGAAAGTGATTTCGGGGCCGGGCCGATCTGGCGCTTCCAGACCCGGTTTGGCGATACGGCCTATGCCAGTGTGCTACACAAGCTGCTGGCACCGCTTGGCGTAACCCCCGGCAACAATGAAGCGTTTGGCGGGCCGGACATCGGCGTGCTGGCGCGTTCCGGCGTGCCGGTGGTCAGCCCGAACCAGAACGGCATGGACTATTTCGACTATCACCACACGCCTGATGACACGTTCGACAAGATCGACCCGGAGAGCTTCCGTCAGAATGTCGCCGTCTATGCCGCCTTCACCTATGTCGCGGCGCAAACCGGGTGGGATTTCCGCGCCGCCGCTGACGCCCCGGTGGGCACCCAGTAGCCATAATGACATTGAGCGCCCTGCCGCCGGAAGAGGCCCTGGTCGAAACTGCCGGGTTTGCGGCGGTTCATGCCGGGCTATGCCTTGACGCCCCGGCCAGCCTGCCCTGGCTGGTCAGTGCATCGGTGTTGATGGCACAGCAAGCCTGTGCATTGGCCCTGAAAGCGGCGGGCGACCATGTACCCACCCAGGCCGGGGCAACCGAACTGCTATTGCGCGCCAGTGCGCGCGCGCGCCTTCCAGCGCCGCATACTTTGCCATTTTCCGGGGCCAGTCGGCGTAGTTTCGATGCGCTGGTCGAGGCCCGCAACGCCCATATGCACCCGCGCGCGGCGATCTGGCATATCACCCCGCCGACCCTGGCGCGCGGCCTGCCCGTTGCCTGCGATGTGGTGCGTCACCTGATCCTGGTCCAGCCAGTTCTGCCTGACATGGTCTCCCCCACAGGACAGAAAGCTCTCGATGAGCACTTGCGCGGCATCGAAGCGCTGGCTGAATTCCTGGGCGACGGCTGAGATGCAGTCACGCCATAAGAAAAGGGCCCACACCATGACAGTGCGGGCCCTGAACCTGGCAGATGCCGGAAAGACTATTCTTCTTTCGCAGCTTCCTCTTCAGCGGCGGTTTCTTCAGCCGGAGCCTCTTCTGCAGGCGCTTCTTCGGTCGCTGCAGCGGCTTCGGCTTCAGCAGCCTTGGCCGCTTCCTTGGCTTCTTTCTCGGCTTCCTTGCGGGCAGCTTCCTTCTCGGCCTTTTCTTCGATGCGTTCCTTGGCCTTGGTGCCTGGCTCACCCTTTTGTGGGTTGTTGCCGTGGGCCCAGGCGTAAACCGGCTTGCCGTCGACTTCCATCTGGCTCAGGAAGCGGGCAACGCGATCGGTTGGCTTGGCGCCTTTCTTGATCCAGTCAGCGGCTTTCTCGGCCTTGATCTGCACGCGGGCTTCGCTGTCTTTCGGCTGGCGCGGATCATAGGTGCCGATCTTTTCGATATAGCGGCCATCGCGTGGCATGCGACTGTCAGCTACAACGACGCTGTAGAATGGGCGTTTTTTTGACCCGCCACGGGCGAGCCGGATCTTCAATGACATGATGTTCTCCTAGGTGTCTGTTGAATCTGGGTTGGGGGTGGTTGGGGCATCACCCCGGATTTGTTCATGGTGGCGGATGACTTCCGCGACGATGAAATTGAGGAATTTCTCGGCAAAGACCGGGTCAAGTCCGCTATCTTCGGCCAGGCGGCGCAGGCGCTCGATCTGGCGGGCCTCGCGCGCCTTGTCAGACGGCGGCATGTCATTTTCGGCCTTCAGCTTTCCGACGGCCTGGGTGATCTTGAAGCGCTCTGCCAGCGTGTGCAGCAGGATAGCATCCATATTGTCGATGCTGTCGCGGAATTGGGCGAGTTGTTCGATGGGGGCGGTCATTTCTTGCCTCCCGTCAGGCCGGGAATGTTGGGCACGCCGCCAGGGCCGCCAAGGCCGGGCATGCCTGCGCCGGGGGCCGCTGCGCCCTTGCCCATCTTGGCAATGTCGCCGGGCGAGACGCCCATCT
>CBDUKI010000016.1:0-18929 GCA_965367765.1 uncultured Henriciella sp. | reverse complement strand
TAAACGAACGCATCGCCGACGAACGGGTTGGTCTGGCGTTCGGCGCCGAATGTGCTCATCGGGCCGTGGCCGGGGACGAAGCGCATGTGATTGCCCAGCGGCCAGAGCTTCTGGAGGATCGAGTCGATCAGCTGCTGGTGATTGCCTTTCGGAAAATCGGTGCGCCCGATCGAGCCCTTGAACAGGACATCGCCGACAAAGGCGAGCTGGCCTTCGGGGTGATAGATCACGACATGGCCGGGCGTGTGGCCGGGGCAATGGGTGACGTGAAAGGTCTCTTCGCCAAGCTGTAGCGTATCGCCTTCATTCAGGTAGCGGTCCGGCTGGACATTCTTGCCATCCTGGATGCCGTACTTGGCGCCCTGCGCCTCGATCTCGTCGAGCAGCCACTGGTCATCCTTGTGCGGGCCGATGATCGGGCAGCCTGTACGTTCCTTGATCGCGGTGGCCGCGCCGGCATGGTCAAGGTGGCCATGGGTCAGCCAGACGGCGACGATCTTGACCCCGAACTGGTCAGCAGCCGCCATCAGCCGGTCTGTCTCGCCGCCCGGATCGATGAACACGCCTTCCATCGTCTCGCGGTTCCAGATCAGGCTGGTATTCTGTTGCAGCGGCGTGACCGGAATGATCCGGATGTCGAGCTTGGGCTGTGGGGTCTGGTCAGTCATGGCGTTCAGTTAAGGCGATTAGAGCGCGGCGGGAAGCCCCAGGCGCGTAAAAGTCAGCCGCATCGTGGCGAGATTGTTCAGGATCACGCCAATCGCGAAATAATACAGGCCCGCGCGCAATTCGAAACCGACATAGACGCTCATCTGGCTGATCCCGATCAGGATCGCGGCGAGGAACACGTCGAGCATCGACCATTTGCCGAGAATATTCAGCCAGGCGGCAAGCTTCGGGCTGGGCGCGGCGCCCTGGCGGAAGATGATCGCGGCGGTGATTGTCTTGGCAATCGGGAACACGCCGGAAAAGAACAGGACAATGAAGGCCAGCAGGTGCAGGTCGGCCTTACGCAGCGTCTGGAACACGCCGACGAGATTGTACTCATTGCCACCAAAACCGAAAGAGTTCGGCTTCCAGACAGAGGGCAGGACAAGGCCGGTAATGATCAGCGCCGCCGAGACATAGAGCGCCATTTCGGCCAGGACATCCCAGATCCGTGTGGCGGTAGCGTGTGGCTGAGGTGCAGGTTCGGACATGTTGGCGAGTGTTGCCGGGACAGTGCGCTACGGTCAACGGGTTTCCTGCCGCGCGCGCCTGCGGTATGACCCATGCCAAGGGATATGGAGAAGACGACATGCGCCAACCGAGCGGCAGGTATCGGCGGGGTCAGACCGGCCAGCGACGCGGACTTCTGCCCGGTGGGCGATTTTCGATCATCATCATCGCCCTGATCGGGCTCGCCTTCTATTATGTCTCCAATCAGGAGAGCACGCCATATACCGGAAAGCGTGAATTCAACATCGTCTCGATCGACCGCGCGACACAGCTTGGCCGCCAGTCCTATGTCCAGATGCTGAACCAGGAAGGTGGCAATGTGCTGTGCAGCTCGGCGCGTGCGTGCAGCGGCGATGAGCGCGAAATCTATGAACGGATCAATGACGTTGGCGACGGGCCGCGATAGAGATGGACCGCGATTACCTCGCCGCCGGTGAAAAGTTCACTCCGGTGGCCAGCGAGTTTGACTGGACGTTCAATGTCATCGCTTCCCAGCAGCCCAATGCCTTCTGCCTGCCGGGCGGCTATGTTGCCGTCTATACCGGCATTCTTGATGTCACCGGCAATGGCGATGGCCGGGTTGACCTGTCAGACCTGGATGATCTCGACAAGCTGGCCGTGGTCATGGGCCACGAGATCGGCCACGCCCTCGCCCATCACGGGGCCAAGCGGATGAGCAATGGCCAGTTGGTGCAGCTGGGCACGCTGGCCGTTGGCCTCGGTTTGGGCGACATGGATGCCAGCCAGCAGCAGATGGTGCGCCAGGCCCTCGGCATGGCTGCGCAGGGCGGGTTGATGGCCTTTTCTCGCTCGCATGAGACCGATGCCGACATGATTGGCCTGGAATTGCTGGTGCGGGCCTGTTTCGACCCGCGCGAAGCCCCTGAACTGTGGGAACGCATGGGCAAGCTCGGCGGTGGCCAGCGCCCGCCGGAATGGATGAGTACCCACCCGGCCAGCGACACGCGCGCTGCGAATTTCCGCAAATGGATGCCCGGCGCCATCGCAGCCTATGAACAGCGTTGCGGCCCGCTCGACTAAGCCCATGCATGGCTCATAATCTGTTATCAGGCTGGCACCTGCTCGGCACAGATGTGCTGGCTGTCATCTTGTGAAAGCGGCTGGCTGAGCAGGCTGCAGTAATGCGGGTGTCCGTTTCGCGCATCCTTCCGAAAATGTACGCACTGGGCACAGAGGCCAAATGGCCGTCCGCCTTGCGCCTTGAGGCAGGCCAGCAAGGTTTGCCTGAGCGTGGTCTCCAGCTCGGCCTGCAGGGCAGGCGAGGCCGCGCCAATCGACATATCCAGATGTTTCAGCGGATCGTTCTCGAGCAGTTGAATGGCCGCCGGTGACAAGGACAGGGAGACGGCTCGCCGATCCGCCGGATCGACATGTTTATTGACCAGGCCCTTACGTTGCAGGGTGCTGAGCGACTGGGACACGGTGCCCTTGGTCATGTTCATGTACAGCGTCACGCTGCTGGGCGTGCGCGAGAAGCGATTGGCCTGGGCCAGATAGCGCAACATTTCCCATTGTGTGGGTTTCAAGCCCTGGGCGTGGCCCTGATTGTGAACCAGTCGCCCCAGGCGCTCAATCAATTGTGTCATCGGTCGTAGGGCGCTCATGCTCTATGGTATCGAGTCAAAACAATTCTTGCAACACGGCAAGTGTTATGCTCTATGGTATCGACTCGAAACTAAAGGAGCTTGTCATGAAATTTCTTGGTCTGGTTGGGGTTGGTATGGTGCTGACCCCGTGGGCGCTGGCGCACAATATTGCCAGCCCGGTAGAGGATGAACGCACCGCCGCCTTCGACATCACGTTGGCAGAAGCGGAGACAGACGGGCGGCTCACCACATTCATCATGGAAGTGGCGGGCGTGGCAGGCAGTGAGTTGCCTGAGGAGACTGGCCAACTGGCCGGGGCAAAGGTTCAGGCCTATGTCTGGCCAACCGCGCTGGACCCATCGCGCGTCGGGTTCGAGCCGGGGTCCGGTATTCTGGCGCTCGCCATCACAGCCCATCCAGACTTTGATGACACACCGCTATTTGATGAAAACAATGATGGCGACCCAGCCAATGACGGTGCCAATTGGCACTCGCATTGGGTTGTTCTGGTGGAAGAGGCGGCCTGTGGGGCTGGCCTGAAAGTGCGTGATGTGTCGCCCGGCGTTGACCTGTTGCCCGCGACAGCACCGCAGCTTCCTATTGCCCTGGATAGCCCGGGGATGAGCCCCATCCTGACAGGCCGTGTCGCGAAGATCACCGTTCCCGTAGGCGATACGGACATGCTCGCCTTTGATGCGGTAACAGCTGAGTTGCAGGTGCATCCGCAAGGTGAGACCCCGCTCCTGTGTGTGACCGGGGTCCATGATGTGGCCTCTGGAGACCTCTCCATGCCAGGCCGTGTGATGAAAACCGATGACTGATCTGGGCGATTTGGCGGTTCAGCAATGGCTGAACGCGCCGGAAGGGTTCGACCTGTCTGCTCTGGCCGGGCAGGTCGTCCTCGTTGAGTGCTTCCAGATGCTGTGCCCGGGCTGTGTCAGCCACGGCTTGCCCATTGCAAAGAAGGTGCATCGTCTGTTTCGACAGGACAAGGTTACCGTTCTGGGCTTGCATACGGTGTTTGAGCATCATCAGGCCCAGTCGCCGATCTCGCTCGCGGCTTTCCTGCACGAATATGCCATTCCGTTTCCAGTTGGGGTCGACCGTCCAGGCGATAATGGCCCCCTTCCACAGAGCATGGCCCGGTTCCAGTTGCAGGGCACACCCAGCCTGCTGATCTTTGATCAGTCAGGCCATTTAAGGCAAAAGCTGTTTGGCCAGGTTGACGAGATGGCGCTGGGCGCACTGGTCGCACAGATGATCCCGCCAGCAACAGTAACCGCACCTGTGGCAAGCGATGAGACGGCGGGATGCGATCGTGAGGGTTGTCCGGCCCCGGAGGGTTAGGCCTCTTCCGCCATCACGATGACAGAGCCGTTGCGGCCATAGTCTGGTTCACCGCGATGGTTGCGGCGGCGATTGGAAAAATAGATGTCCTCCATGGCGCAGGTGTCATGGCCGAGATTGTCGACCGCGTGCAGGCCCTCACGCAGCAATTGCGCGCGAACATAACCCGTGAGATCGAAATGTGGGCGTACGCCAGGGGCTTTGGGGGCGGTGAAGAAGCGGGCATTGTCGGCATCCGCCTCGACAAAGGTGTCGCGAAATTCCGGGCCGACCTCGTAGGAGGCCTGCTGGATGGCCGGGCCGATCGCGGCGGTGATGTTGCCGCGGTCTGCGCCAAGCTCTTCCATCGCTGCAATCGTCGCCGGGCAGACGCCGGCAATCGCGCCCTTCCAACCCGCATGGGCCGCGCCGATCACGCGTGCTTCAGGGTCGGCAAACAGGACAGGCACACAATCTGCGGTCAGGATGCACAGGCCGAGACCGGGTGTTGCAGTGACCATGGCATCGGCCTGCGGGCGGGTTTTCCAGCGCGCCTCTGCGGTGACCACGCTGGCGCTGTGCACCTGGAAACAGGACAGAAGTTGCGCCGCGCCCATGGCGTCCTGGATGCGCTCGCGATTGGTGCGGATGGCGCGGGCATCATCGGCCGACCCAGGGCCAATGTTCAGGCTTTCATAAAGACCGGTGGAGACCCCGCCGCGCCGTCCGAAAAACCCATGTCTGATGCCGGGCAGGGTCAACAGGTGATGGGTCGTGGCAAAGGGCGGTTGCGTCATGAGACCTGTTTAACTCGCCTGATTGGCGAAGTCGATGTGGCGCAACAGATTAAAACCCGGCTGGCTCCGGCAGGCCGGGGCTGGACAGGCAGATGACGTTGAAACGCGTCCCCATCTCGGCCGGGTCGACCAGTCTGCGAACGGCGTGGTAAAGCGCGTCTGCCGCGTCCGGCTGGGCCTTGGCCAGGGCGTTCAGCCGCGCTTCGGCGCCCAGCGCAAGCAGGAACTGGCCTTGCGGCACCGGGCCGTGAACGTTGAGGCCAGCAGCTTCAGAAACGCGTTTTAGCCGGGAAAAATCAACATCCACGGTCAGGTCGCTGTCGCCCGGTGCGGCCAGCGGATGAACCTGCTCGCCCGCCTTGTAGGCCCTTAAACTGTCGCCCGGCACGCCATCTGCCGGGCCATAGTCAATCAACAGGGCGCGGAACGGGGTACCCTGTTCGAGCCGTTGCTGGAACTGATCGACAAACAGCTCGAGGCTGGGCTGGATCTCGGCACTGACGCTCGCCCCTGTCGCCAGCCCGTCTGGGGCGCGGTCGGCGGCGAGACCGAAGCACAGCTCACCATCTTCCCCAAGCCCGATCACCCGTTCATGCCAGTTGCCGCCTGCCTGCACGAACTGGCGCGCGGGCAGGCAGTCGAGATATTCATTGCCTAGCACCAGGGCTGGGCCGGGCGGCACGTCACCCAGCTCGTTGCAGAATTGCGGGGCATGACGGCCAAGGGTCTTGGCCTGGGCAGTGCGCAGGGCCGGGCTGGCTTCGACCAGGTGCAACTGCTTGGCCGCGAGAAAGCCGGGCAGCGCTGCCCCTGCACGCAGGGCATCGGCCATCAGCGTGCCGCGCCCGGGGCCAAGCTCGACCAGGTTGACGGGGTCCGGTGTTCCCATGACTTGCCATTCATGAGCCGCCCACAGGCCAAGAAGTTCGCCGAAGACCTGGCTGATCTCAGGCGCGGTTATGAAGTCTCGGCCAAGGCCGGGCCGGGTGGCGTAATACCCTTGTTTCGGGTCATGCAGGCAGGTGTTCATATAGGCGCTGACCGGCATTGGCCCGTCCGCGCGGATCATTGCGATCAGGCGATCCTTGAGCGTGGTCACGCCTGCGCGGTCGCGGCTGGTTTCTTCAGGGCGTTCCAGATCAACCACGCACCGGCGAGCCACATCGGGGCCGACAGGAGCTGGCCCATGGTCAGATCCAGCGGCAGGCCCGCCACGAAGCTATCCGGCTCGCGGAAATTCTCGGCGATCGAGCGCCCGACGCCATACAGGATCAGGAACAGGCCGGTCATCAGGCCGGGCCGGGTCAGCGCACGGAACCGCCAGACCAGGACGGAGATGATGGCCAGTGGCAATAGGCCTTCGAGGAAGGCCTCATAGAGCTGGCTTGGATAGCGCGGCATTTCCTGGCCGTTATAGACCCAGTGCCCGGCGGCCCAGTCATAGGCTGGCGGCGTGCCCCCGGCATTGCCTTCCGGAAAGACCATGCCCCAGGAACTGTCCGTATGACGGCCATACAGCTCGGCATTGATGAAATTGGCGCAGCGCCCGATGAACAGGCCGATGCCGATGACGCTGGCGGCAATGTCGCCGATCGAGAGCAGGTTCAGCTTGCGTTGGCGCGCCACCAGAAGGATGGCGATGGCCACGCCGAGCGCGCCGCCATGGAAACTCATCCCGCCTTCCCATATCTTTAGCAGCGAGAGCGGGTGGTCCATCGTATAGGCCCAGTTGAATGGCAGTTGGTAGAACAGGATATAACCAATGCGCCCGCCAAGGATCACCCCGAGCGTGGCATAGAAGAGCAGGTCGTCAACATCGTCCTTGTCAGCCGGGGAGACCCCGCCCCACAGGGCCGGGCGCTTGGCCAGAGCGAGCGCATAACGCCAGCCGACCAGCAGACCGACAATATAGGCCAGTGCATACCAGCGGATCGGAAACTTGCCGAAGCCGAGAAAGCCCAGGTCAATTTCGAACAGGGCCGGGCTGAACTCTGGAAAGCTCATGGTGGCGACAGCAAGCAAACTCATGCGGCGGTATTCCCTCTGTGTGTTGGTGGCCCTATCTGTTACAGGCAAGGCACAACACGTTTACGACGCGCGAAGGAGTAGCGCCATGGCCACAAATAATCCACTGCTAGATGAACTTGCCGGCTTGATGACCGGTGCCATGGGCGCAGCCCGCACGGCCGGTGAAGAGGTCAAGACGGCCGGGCAGGCCCGCGTCAGGGCGATGATTGCTGACATGGACCTGGCCGGACGTGACGAGGTTGAAGCCCTCAAGGCGCTGGCTGTCGCGGCGCTGGAAAAAGTCGAGGCCCTGGAAGCCAGGGTCGAGGCACTGGAAAGTGGCGCAGTCAGCTAGCGGAGAATATTGCTCCGAATTGGCTTGGGGATCGGATATTTTGGTGCAATAGTGCACCATGCAATCGTGGGACGACTTTCAACTCATTCTGGCGTTGCACCGCAATGGCTCCTTGCGGGCGACGGCGGCTGAGCTTGGCCTGAACCATTCAACCGTATCGAGACGCCTGGCTGGCATAAATGGCAATGAACAGAGCTTGATCTTTATCCGCTCTGGTGGCCGCTATGCCTTGACGGCCCTGGGTGAGCGCCTGGTCAAGGTGGCTGAACTGATGGAGCAGGCCGTCCACCTGGCGGATCGTCAGAAACGGGCGGAACCCAAGGGCCTGTCAGGCAAGATCCGGTTGTCCGTGCCGGATTTTTTCGGTCAGTACCTGTTGCT
Organism: uncultured Henriciella sp.; assembly: GCA_965367765.1. Taxonomy (GTDB): domain Bacteria; phylum Pseudomonadota; class Alphaproteobacteria; order Caulobacterales; family Hyphomonadaceae; genus Henriciella. The sequence goes on along the minus strand of CBDUKI010000016.1, from coordinate 11,238 downwards.
GGATGACCTTTTCACCTTCTGTCAGACCTATCCGAACATCGACCTGCATGTCAGCACGACCTATGATTATGTCGACCTGGAACGCAATGAGGTGGACATCGTTGTGCGCGGTGCCGACGAATTGCCGAATAACCTGACCGGAGAGCGGGCGAGTCGCCTGGCCGTGAGCTATTACTGCAAGCGCGGATACTTGGAGAGAACGCCGCCAGACGAGCGCCGATGGATACGCCCGGCAGACGGGGGCGCTTTCAGCTGGGACCTGGCGGATTCACCGTTCCCTGATGTTCCGGATATTCTGCGGGTTCAGGACCATACGATGCGCTATATGGCGCTCTTGCAGGGATACGGCATGGGCCGGGCCGTCTGCTTCATGGCTGATGTCGAACCCGATCTTGTTCGTCTGCCGGGGGCGAAGACGAGTTTTATGCAGGATATATGGGTGATGACACACGCAGATCTGGCGCGAACACCCCGCATAAATGCGCTGGTCAGCTGGCTTGTGGCGCGCCTGCGTGGCCGCCAGGACTTGCTGGAAGGCCAGGGCCTTGCGGTCGCACCCTGAGCGGTCCTGTGACACAATCAAATGAGGTGAGCGACACGCTTGCCTTTACGGGCGCAGTGTTGTTATAGAATTACAATGACCAGGCTGAGGGCTTTCTTTCGTGTGCGGATGCTGCTGGCGGCCATAATGGTCGCAGTGCAAAGCCTGTCGCTGGCGCACGCCGCCGCCAATGGCGAGGCCCCACACGACCATGATGGCATTTCATGTGAACTCAGTGCTGTGGTCGGCGAACAGACGGCGATCCTGCCGCCAGCGCCACTGGTGCCGGTCGCTCTGGCCCGCACAACCGACTATGCGACGCCCTTGCCGCGCCGCCTCGACTGGGCCCAGCCGCCCGGACGGGCCCCGCCGCCGCGCGGCCCCCCAACCGTCAATCAGTAGGACTTGAGATCGCCCTGTCTGGGCGCCCCACTGACTGACGGAAATTCTTATGACTTTTACAAAACCTGTGCAGCTTCTGGCTGCCTCCCTTTGCGTGGTTGCGCCAAGCGCGCTCGCGCAAGACCGCCTCGAAACCGTAATCGTGACAACGATTGGCCCTGACCGTGAGGCCGACGAGCTGATCGGCAATGCCAATTCGCTGGACCGTGATGACCTCGTGCAAAACCTGTCGAGCTCGCTGGGTGATACGCTGGACCGCGAGCCGGGCGTGGCCTCGACCTATTTCGGGGCTGGGGCAAGCCGCCCAGTCCTGCGCGGTCTTGGCGCAGAACGTGTCCTGGTCCTGACCAATGGCATTGGCGTGGTGGATGTTTCGGCTGCCTCACCAGACCACCAGGTTGCCTCGGACGCAATTGATGCCGAACGGATCGAAATCCTGCGCGGGCCGGCCGCCCTGGCCTATGGTGGCCAGGCGATTGGCGGCGTCGTCAATGTGATCGACGGGCTGATAGTCGAGCGCCTGCCGGAAGATGGGTTCAGCGCCGATGCCTTCGCCGCCTATACCAGTGTCAATGATGGTACCGAGGCAGCCGGGCGCGGACAGTTTGTCAACGGACCATTTGTGTTCACATTGTCCGCATCGGCGCGTGATCTCGCTGATTTCGACATTCCGGGCGAAGCAGAATCCGCCGCACTGATCGCCCTGGAAGAAGCCGAGATGCCCGGGATCGAGCATGAGGAAGGGGCAGGCGGAACGGTGGAAAATTCCTTCGTCGAGACGCAATCGGTGGCGGCGGGTGTGAGCTGGGTTGGCGAGAGCGGTTTTCTTGGCCTGGCCGTGCGCCAGCAGACCTCAACCTATGGCCTGCCGGGCCATGAGCACGAGGAAGACCATGAAGGTGAGGGCGGTGAGGCGCATGCCGAAGAAGAGCTGCCCTTCATCGATATGGAGCAGACCCGGGTTGACCTGCGCGGCGGCTGGACGATTGATCGTGCTGGCCTGACTGACCTGATCGTCACCCTGTCGGATGCTGATTACGAGCATACCGAATTTGAAGGACCGGGCGTGCCGGGCACGGTTTTCAAGAGTGATGGAACCGAAGCGCGGGTCGAACTGGGCCATGACGTATCGGGCGTCGCAGGCGCGCTTGGCCTGCAATATGTCGACAAGGAAATCGGGGCGTTTGGCGATGAGGCCTTCCTGACCCCGACGACGACGGAAGGACTGGCTGTCTTTGCCTACGAAACCATTGACTGGGACAATGGCTTCGGCCTGGAAGGCGGGGCCCGGCTGGAACAACTCGACCTATCCAACCAGGTGGTCGGTGACCGGTCCTTTGACCTGTTCAGCGCATCCTTGGGCGCGCACATGCATTGGAACAATGGCTGGTTCTTCGGGGCACAGCTAGCCCATACCGAGCGCGCACCAAACGAGACAGAATTGTTTGCCGACGGCCCGCACCTGGCCACAGCACAGTATGAGATTGGCACTTCCAGCCTTGAGCCTGAAGCCGGGTTGAATTCGGAAGTCTCGCTACGCTGGCAGAGCGAGACGACGCGGGTTGGTATCAACCTGTTCGTCACCGACTTTTCTGACTTCATCTATCTCGCCCCCGGCGCGAGTGAGGTCGATGGCTTGCCGGTCTTCGTGTTCTCGCAGCAGGATGCCGACTTCCATGGCGGCGAAATCTATGGCGAATGGACCTGGCATGAAGGTTGGGCGGGGGCCAGCTGGACCGCCGATGCCAGCGTCGAATTCGTCGAGGCAGAGCTGGCGTCCGGGGCTGATGTGCCGTTCATTCCGCCGCTGACCTGGAACGCCGGCGCTGAGGCCTCCTGGCGGCTCTGGACAATCGGTGGCGATGTGTCGATCGCTGCCGACCAGGATGATCCGGGTGCCGGACAATTGCCGACCGATGGCTATGTCCTGGCCAATCTGCGTGCGGCGCTGGACCTTGGCGAGCTTGGTTTCGGGCGCGCGGGCAGCGAAGCTTTCCTGGAAGTGCGCAACCTCGGCGATGAAGAGGTTCGCTATGCCACATCGGTGCTCAAGGACACGGTTCCGGCACCGGGTCGGGGTGCTCGAATTGGCGTCAGATGGACGTACTAAGAGGCAAGGCTGGGGCAAGTGTTAACCGCTTGCCCCAGCGATCTACTGCTTTTTAACCATGACCCTTGCTCGCACCTGTGTGAATGGTAGCCTCACCCACGGTCGTCAGAAGACGGCTATGATTCGGAGGGGACTTGAGCCATGAGCCTGACCGTAGATAACATCCACACAGCTGACATAGATCCCATGGAAATGGTTGAGAGCTGTCTCGCCGTCGCCGGTTGGGAGTTTCAGCGCGATGAGGATGGCACCACGATTCAATGCCTGGCGGACACGCGCTGGGGCGAGATGGGGGGCATGTTCGCTTCCCGCCGCGAGCCACCGGCCCTGCATTTCTCGATCACGCTCGACGTCAAGCCGACACAAGCCCGCCGCGCTCAGATCGCCGAACTGGTGATGATGGCCAATGAGCGTCTCTGGCTCGGCCATTTTGATTATTGGGCCGATGAGGGTGTGATCATCTTTCGTCATGCTCTGCCCATGCTTGATCGGGTCGAGCCGGATGCCGGTGAAGTGCGCGCGGTCCTGGCCGCGGGCATGGATGCGGTAAACATGTTTGTACCAGCCTTCAATTTCGTGATCTGGGCTGGCAAATCACCTTCTGAAGCCATGGAAGCGGCGATGTTCGAAACCGCTGGCGAAGCCTGATCCGGCCACGCACACCCAATTTCGTGCTATTGATCAAGACGCGCGTCATGCGCGCCCGCGCCCTATAGGCAAGCCGGTTTTCCTGTGGAATGTAGGGCAGAAGGCCCGGTTGGGGCAGGAAGCGAGGCAACAGGCATGACAGACAAGCGCATCACGCTGATCGGGGCAGGGCGTATGGGCTCAGCACTGGCAGGCGGCTGGCTGAAAGCCGGGTGGGCCGGGCGGATTGATATTGTCGACCCGAACCCTGGCGACACGGTGCAAGGCTGGGCGAGCCGGGGCGAGGTGACCCTGAACGGTGAGCCGCGCGCCGCAGATATTCTCGTCGTCGCGGTCAAGCCCCAGGTGTTTGGTGAGCTTGCCGACGGCATCGCCGCCTGGATCGGCCCGCAAACGCAAGTCCTGTCCATCATGGCCGGGGTCTCCATGGCCACGCTTCGCCAGCGACTGACGACACCAAACATTGCCCGCGCCATGCCAAACACGCCGGGCCTGGTCGGCCAGGGCGTCAGCATCCTTTGCTTGCCGGATGAGAGCGCGCCGGGCACGGAGGCTGAGATGCGCGCTTTGCTCGACCCGCTAGGTGCGGTCGAAGGCCCGATTGGCGAAGACCTGCTCCCCGCTGCGACCGCCGTGTCCGGCTGCGGCCCGGCCTATGGTTTCCTGCTGGCCGAAGTCATGGCCAGTGCTGGCGTGGCGCACGGGCTGGCCCCCGATATGGCGATGCGTCTGGCGCGCAAGACGGTTGAAGGGGCCGGGGCCTTGATGGCGGCGTCTGAAGAGGATGCCGCGACCCTGCGCCGGAATGTCACCTCGCCGAATGGCGTGACCCAGGCCGCGCTTGAAGTGCTGATGGCTGACAGCGCCATGCCGGCCCTGTTTCGAGATGCGGTGGCTGCCGCAATTGCCCGTGACCTGGAACTGACGGCGGAGACCGGATGAGCCTTGACGAGACCACACGGGCCGGCGTCCGGGCCGCGATCACCCTGGCTGAGACAGTGCCCTGGGATGAGCTGACCCTGGCAGCGATTGCCGAAGCGGCCGGGCTGGGCCTGAAGGATTTCCATGCCATTGCCGACAAGGACGAGATCAGCCGGTCGGTCGAGGCCTGGCTTGATGAGGCGATGAGCGAAGGCTGCCTCGATGATGAGGAGACCGCGCGCAGCCGCCTGTTTGATGTCTTGATGATGCGGTTTGATGCGATGGAGGCCCACCGCGATGGCGTCCTGTCATTTTTGCGCTGGCGCGACCGCTCGCTCGCCGGGCTGGCGCTGCGGGTCAAGGCGCGGGCCGAAACGGCGCGCTGGGCCCTGGCCTGTGCCGGGCTGGACAAGGCCGGGCGTCTGCCGCGTGGCGTGCGCCTGGCCGGCTTGGGCTGGGCAATTGCACAGGCTGAACGGGCCTGGCGTCAGGAAGCCTCACCTGACTTGACGCGCACAATGGCGGCCCTGGATGGCGAACTGATCAAGGCCGAGGAGCGCGCGGGCTGGCTAACCGGAAGCTGGCGGCGGCCCACCCAGGCTACGTCGGAAGACACTGACGAAGACGAGACCTAGTAAGGCAGACGAAGACGTACACGCAGGCCGCCACGCGGGCTGTCTTCAAGGCGGATGTCGCCGCCATGTGCATGGGCAAAATCGCGCGCCAGGGTCAGGCCAAGCCCCGTGCCCGCAACATTCTGCGAGCGTGCATCATCGAGGCGGTGGAACGGGCGGAAGGCGTCTTGACGTTGATCCGGCGCGATGCCGGGGCCGTCATCATCAATCAGGATTTCAGCCATACGCGGGCCGCGCACCAACCGGATCTCGCAATTGTCGCCATAGCCAACCGCATTGGAAATCAGATTGGACAAGGTGCGCGCCAGGGCGCCCGGCCGGGCGGTGATGGTCACGGGCATCGTCTCAGTGATACGGGCCCCGTCAATGCGCGCTGCGGTGGCCTGGGCAATATGATCCAGGCGCACGGTTTCGGGCTGTTCAACCTCTTCGCCGCTGGCAAAGGCGAGATACTCGTCCAGCATCTTGGCCATGTCGTCGAGATCGGCCCGCGCGCCAATAATCTCATCGGTCTGGTCGAGCATGGCCAGTTGCAGTTTCAGCCGGGTCAGCGGCGTGCGCAGATCGTGGCTGACCCCGGCCAACATGGCGGTGCGCTGGTCGGCAAATGAGGTCAGCTTGGCGCGCATGTCGAGCACGGCGCGCGCCGCATCGCGGATTTCAGTGGCCCCGGACGGGCGGAATTCCGGGAGGTCGCGCCCACGTCCATATGCCTTGGCAGCATCGGTCAGGCGCAGGATGGAGCGCAGCTGATTGCGCAGGAAGCCAAACGCTGTGGCCAGCAGGATCAACGTGCCGAGCAGCACCCATACAATCGTGAAATGGGTATTGGCGGCCAGGACGCGCTTGCGATCGATGACGATCTGCGCGGTGCGTGCATCGGGCAGGGCGATGCGGAAATCCAGCATGTCGCCGCGCTTGATCGAGCGGACATCAACCTGCGGCGTGACATAGGTGGCGAGTTGGTCGTGCAGGACCTGGGCATAGGGAAAGCGCGCCCGGCTCGTCTCCGGCCAGATGTCATCGTTTTGCAGGTCGCATGTGAAAGCGAAGCCAAGCCTGTCTTCAAGATAGGTCTCGTGTGCCGGGTCGCGATCCGGGGCCAGGCAGTAGTCGGTAACGACGCTGAATTCACGGGCGATGGACTGGGCCAGCTTCGCGTTCACGCCGCGAATATGGTACTGGTAATAGTACAGCGTCGTGATCGCGAAGATGGCGATAACAGGCACGGCGACCAGCGCGGCGAGGCGGCCAGACAGGCCACGTGGGGTATAATTGCGCAGACGAAACCCGGACATGTCAGTTCTTGACCAGCATCATGTTGGTGCGATCCTTGTAAACGATCTCGTAGTCATGTGAGGCGAGCAGGGCCTCGCAGTCACGCTGCCAGCGCCCAGCATGGCAGCATTCCATGACTATTGCACGCGGGTGCAGATTATCCGGTGCGGTTTCGAAGAACGGGAACAGGATGCCATCCTCGAACCCTTCGACATCAATTTTCAACAGGTCGAGCCGGCGCGCACCTGCTTCGGTCAGCAGGTCGAGCATAGGGATGACGGGGACATCTATGGTCGGCACGCCTGCGACCCGTCGGGCCGATGCCTGGCCCGCTGATTCAGGTATGGACAGGGTTAACTGGCCCGGGGCGCTACCACCGACGGCAGTGGCTTTCAGGATGATGTTCAGGCGCGCGGCATAATCAGGATTGAGCGCGAAATTCTGTTCCAGGCGGGCGAACATACCGGGCTGGGGCTCGGCTGCTATCAATGTGCCTGACTGCATCAGCGAGGCGATGAACAGGCTGAAAATCCCCGCATTGCCGCCTATGTCGAGAAAGACCCCATCGCGGGCCGGCATATGTTCGGCGCAGAAGGCATATTCCTCGCGGGCAAATCGGTGCGGGCTGAGCAGGGCCTTGATCTCACTATTATTGCCGGTGTGGTGCAGGCGTGCGCGCCCGCCATAGAGCGCGACATCAAGCGGCGCGCCTGGATTGAGCGCGCGTACCGCGCGGGCCATCAGCTTGCGGGCCTTGCCACGTCCGAACGGGGTGTGCCGCGACAGGCCGAGCAACAAGGCGGTGACGGGGCCGGGCACATGGGAGGGAGAAGCGTGACGGGTCATGCAGGAACTTTCGATCAATCGGGCATCAGGCGGTAGCCGACGCCGCGCACGGTCTGGATATGGATTGGGTTCTTCGGGTCCGGCTCGATCTTGCGGCGCAGGCGGGTAACCTGCACGTCGATGCTGCGATCGGTGCCGTTGGAGGCCTTGGCGGCCAGGTCTTCGCGGCTGATGGCCTCGCCGGGATGGGCGGCCAGCAGGCTCAGCAGCTGCAGCTCGCTCTCGGTCAGGCGTACCCGGCCTTCCGGCCCGGTCAGCTCGCCGCGCGCGGCATCAAAGACCAGGCCCGACATTTCGACCTCGTCCGGCGGCGGCGGGGTATGACTGCGCCGCAAGATGGCCGCCGCGCGCAGGGCCAGTTCCTCCGGCTCGAATGGTTTGGGCAGGTAGTCATCGGCGCCCAGGCGCAGGCCTTCGATCCGGTCGCTGGCCTGGCCGCGCGCCGTCAGCAGCAGGACCGGCGTGTCATCGCCACTGTCGCGCAGGCTGGACAGGAGCGACAGGCCATCCTCGCCTGGCATCATGATGTCGAGAATGGTCAGGTCAAAATTGAAGGCTGCCATCAGCTTTCGCGCGCCAGCCGCATCGGGTGCAGTCGTGACGCGGTGGCCCTGGCGGGTCAGGAACTGACGGGTCAGGTCACGGATGCGGTCATCGTCATCGACGATCAGAATATGAGTATCGGGTTGCAGGGCGGTGCTCATGACAGGGCCTCAAGAACGGAACGTGCACCGGCTACAGCGCTCGCCCCGGCGCGGCGATAGGCGTCACGCAGTGTGTTGCGCATGGCGATTGCGGCTGGATCGGTCATGCGTTTGCCCTCGGTGGTCAGATAGAGGGTGCGCCGACGGGCATCGGCCCGAGACGGACGGCGCTCGATCAAACCTTTGCGATCAAGCTCTCCGAGAATGCGGGCAAAAGTTGGCACTGTGGCGTCGAGTTGGTCGCGCAACGCCGAGACACTTGGCCCCGGCGCGAAGCGGATGGCGATCAGCGTCCGGGCTGCCAGCTGTGGTATTTTCGCCAGGTCCGCGAGGTGATTGGCCTGGCGCATCAGCACACGTTCACCCGCCAGCATGAGGGTAATGCCATAGTCCAGCTCCTCATCACGGAGGAAAAGTCGCGGATCAAAGCCGGGCGCGGAAGTTCTGTAACGGTTGACATCAGCCATGGTCTTCTGAGAATGCCGTGCAATTGGATGAAAGTGCAAGACAGGACTGTAAGCAAATGGCGCTCGAACCGTATGATGATCGCGATGGCTATATCTGGATGGATGGCGAATTCACGCCATGGCGGGACACCAAGGTGCATGTGCTGACCCATGCCCTGCACTATGCGTCCTCGGTTTTTGAGGGCGAGCGCGCCTATGGCGGCGTGATTTTCGAATCGCGGCGTCATTCTGAACGCCTGGCCAATTCGGCCCGGATCATGGGCTTCGATCTTCCCGTGTCTGTCGATGAGCTTGAGAGTATCAAGGCCGAGGCGCTGGCCAAGTCTGGCCTGGACAATGCCTATGTGCGCGCCTTTGCCTGGCGCGGAAGCGAAATGATGGGTGTGTCAGCGCAGAGCAACACAATCCACCTCGCCGTCGCGGTCTGGGCCTGGGGCGACTATTTTGCCGACAAAATGAAGGGCATCCGCATGACCCATGCGCAGTGGCGTCGGCCCGACCCGCTGACCGCGCCTTGCCATGCCAAGGCCGCAGGTCTTTACATGATCTGTACCCTTTCCAAGCATGCGGCTGAGAAAGCTGGGTATGCCGATGCACTGATGCTCGACTATCGTGGCCTGGTCGCCGAGGCGACAGGCGCGAACATCTTCTTCATGCGCGATGGGGCGTTGCATACGCCAACGCCGGATTGCTTCCTTAACGGGATCACCCGCCAGACCGCGATCAAGCTGGCCAAGGCGCGCCAGATTGAGGTGATCGAGCGGGCTATCGACCCGGAGGAACTGTCGACCTTTGATGAATGTTTCATCACCGGATCAGCCGCCGAGATCACACCGGTCGCGGAGATTGGCGAACATGTCTACAAGCCGGGCGCGGTCTCTGAAGCACTGGTGCAGGACTATTCTGACCTGGTCTATCGCCGCATCAAGGCACCCGCTTAGAGCGCCTCTTTGGGACAAGAAGACCTGCCGGGCGATCGAAATGCTGGGCGGTGACGGAGCCTACTTGTTGGGTTGCGGTGTCGTGCGCAGGTAGGGCTTGATCTCCTTGAACCCTTTCGGGAACAGGCGCTTGGCCTCATCATTGGGGACGCTCGGCACGATGATCACATCCTCGCCCTGTTGCCAGTTGACCGGCGTGGCGACCTTGTGGGTGTCGGTCAATTGCATACTGTCAATCAGGCGCAGGATTTCATCAAAGTTCCGTCCGGCCGAAGGCGGGTAAATGATCGAGGCACGGATCTTCTTGTCCGGGTCGAGGACATAGACGGCGCGTACCGTGACATTGGCATCGGCATTCGGGTGGATCATGTTGTAGAGCATGGCGACCTTGCGGTTCGGGTCAGCAATGATCGGGAAATCGACGACAGCGTCCTGCGTCTCCTCGATGTCGCTGATCCAGGCCTTGTGCTGCTCAACCGTATCGACGGAGATGACAATGGCCTTGGCGCCGCGCGCGGCCAGCTCATCCTTCAGGTTGGCAGTATAGCCCAGTTCGGTCGTGCAGACCGGGGTGAAGTCGGCCGGGTGGGAAAAGAACACGACCCAGTTGTCACTGATCCAGTCATGGAAGCGCACGCGCCCCTGGGTGGTTTCGGCTTCGAAGTCGGGCGCGGTGTCGCCGAGTAGAAGGCTCATGGATTTCTCCCAATATGGCTTGATTTCTGCATGGAAAGTGGGGCGTATATCCTCTCGCCTCAACAGCGCGAGGCTGATAGGCAGGTTTAGTTTTCCTGCACCACCGACGAGGAACCTGGATGAAGCGCCTGATCCTGATGCGTCACGCCAAGACGGAACCCTGGACTGAGGGGATCGATGATCATGGCCGTGCGCTGACCCCAACCGGGCACGAAGCCGCAACGGCGATCGGCCTCGCCCTCCTTGAGCAGGGGTGGATCCCGGACCGGGCGATCGTGTCCTCGGCTCGGCGGACACGTGAAACCTGGCGTCACCTGTCGGCTATCTTCACCGACTGCAAGATGGAGATCGAAGAGGGGCTCTACCTCGCTGGCGAGCGCGGCATTCGCGACTTTATTTCCGAGGCGGATGATGCCGGTACGCTGCTTGTCGTGGGCCATAATCCAGGCATGCAGGACCTGTCCATGCGCCTGATCCGCAAAGCCGGAAGCCAGGATCACCGCGCTGCCTTGCGTGTCTCGTCTAAATTTCCGACTGGCAGTGCAGCCCTGTTCGAGAATGAGGATGATGGGCATTTCGTGCAGGAACACCTGAAATTGCAGAATTTCCTTCGTCCCAAGGACTTCATGGACTGAGCCACAATGAAAAACGCCCGGGCGAACCCGGGCGTTTGATAAGGAGGTTTCAGACCTAGTTCTCGAAGCGCCAGTTGAACCGTGCGCCGATGGCCCGTGGCGGGGCGATCGTCGTGTAGTGGCTGCGCACATTGGCGCCGCTGACGGTCTGGTTCGACAGCGGGGTCGAAACTGCGCCGGTCTCGGCATATTCATCAAACAGGTTGTTGACGAAAAGCGAGGCGGTCCAGTTGTCACGCTCGTAGACCATGGACGCAGAGGCGAGACCGAATGAATCCAGCGTGATAGAGCTGCCGCGACCACCGGTCCGGGTGAGCACATCACCCTGCCAAGCATAGCCGAAATTCATCACTAGGTCGCCGCCATGGAACGCGCCATAATCATAGGTCGCGAAGAAGGAGAACTGATCCTCTG
>CBDUKI010000015.1:0-19131 GCA_965367765.1 uncultured Henriciella sp. | reverse complement strand
TGGCCTCTTCATCGTCTCCTTCGGGCACATCCGCCATCGGGCGGTTGGGCAGGCCGAACAGGATATCATCCATCAGCTGCTTTGCCGCAGCTTCCTGCTCACCCGCCGCTTCGATCGTTTCCTTGGCTTCGGCGACCAGGGCCATCAGGCGCCGGGCCTCGGCCTCATCGCCGCTGGCCTTGGCCTTGCCAATCAGTTTGGAATTGGCGTTGCGCGCGGCCTCGGCCTCCTGCTTGTCGGTGACGGCTTTGCGCAGGGCACCGTCATGGGCGAGAATATCGTCCACGATGTTGCCAAGCCCGGCCTTCTTATGGTTCCAGGCGGCGCGGAAGGCTTCAGGATTTTCGCGAATGGCGCGCAGGTCGAACATGGTTCTATCCTCAGAATATCAACGCTCTCGCTCCTAATCCGATGCGCCTTGGCCGTCTACAGGTTCACACGCATTTGCGACCCTGAATCGCGGGGCTTTCAGGCCAGTTTATCCGACAGCACCAAAACCAGCGTATGATTGAGCCGATGTTGATTGTCCTGGATCCGGCTCATTACACACACGTGCCCGTGCTCTACTGGCCGTGGGTCTTCCTGCAATTGTTTCACTTGCACTGCTGGTCGCGCACGCATGATCGAGAGGTCATCTACGATGTCTTGCCGACCGGCCGCGTTGTCGTCTGGTACGTCTCTGATGACGAGACAGACCTGCGCGCCTGGCTGGGCCGGCAGGCCCGGGCCGAGCGCCCGCACATGGTCTATTGCCATAACGCCGCCGGGGATGCCGACACGCATATCTTCGTTCTGTGGATTGCCCGCGCGCTTGAGCGCATGGGGCATCGCATCCAATGGGTCTGGGTGCGCATCGTGCGCCGCCCGGTTCCGCCCTTCAAGGACAGTTCCTGACCGGGCGCTTCATCCCTGACAAGCCAGATACGCTGTGCCGCGTCCGCAAACCTGCGTTCGTGAACGCGGGCGCACGCCTATTTCTTTGTGGCCTGCGGGGCGAGGCGGATCGACAGTTCTCGCAATTGCGCATCATCAACCGGGCTTGGGGCCTGCATCATCAGGTCACGCGCCTGCTGGTTCATTGGGAACAGGGTCACATCGCGGATATTCTCGGCGTCGGCCAGCAGCATCACCATCCGGTCAACGCCGGGTGCAATCCCGCCATGCGGCGGCGCGCCATAACGGAACGCGTTCAACATGCCGCCAAACTCAGCCTCGACCACGTCCGGCCCATAACCGGCCTTCTCGAACGCCTTGAGCATGATTTCAGGGCGGTGGTTCCGGATCGCGCCGGATGACAGCTCGATACCGTTGCAGACAATGTCATACTGGAAGGCATTGATCGCCAGCAATTCCTCATCAGTGGAGGCCGCTTCCAGCGCTTCCATACCGCCTTGCGGCATCGAGAACGGGTTGTGGCTGAAGTCGATCTTCTTGGCGTCCTCGTCATACTCATACATCGGGAAGTCGATGATCCAACAGAACCGGAAGACGCCCTGCTCGATCAGATCCAGTTCTTCACCAACCCGGGTCCGGGCTGCCCCGGCCAGCTTGTAAGCCGCACCGGCCTTGCCAGCAGAGAAGAAGATGCCATCGCCAGCGCCAAGGCCCATCTTGTCCAGCAGCTCGGCCAGCAGTTCAGGCTCAAAGCCTTTCAGCACAGGATCCTGGCTGTCGACGCCGCCGCCATCAGCCTCTTTCAAGCGTGCATATCCCAGACCGGGCGCCTGCATTTCCTTCTTCGCCCACTTGTCCATCTCGTCGAAGAACTTGCGCGACTTCTCAGCGGCCGCCTTCGGCGCCGGAATGGCAATGACTTTTCCGCCGCCCGCAATGATCTTGGCGAAGATGGAAAAACCGGTCTTGCTGTCATCGGCGAAGAATTCGGTAACGTCCGCCAGCTCCAGCGGGTTACGCAGGTCTGGCTTGTCCGAGCCATACTTGGCCATCGCCTCGGCATACGGAATGCGTGGGAACGGACCGTCCGGTATTTTCCGGTCTTTGCCCTGCCAATCGGCAAACTCGGCAAATACGCCATGCATGACCGGTTCAATGGCCTGGAAAACATCTTCCTGGGTCACGAAGCTCATCTCGATATCGAGCTGGTAGAACTCACCCGGAGAGCGATCAGCGCGAGCGTCCTCATCGCGGAAACAGGCCGCGATCTGGAAGTAACGGTCAAAGCCCGACACCATGAGCAGCTGTTTGAATTGCTGCGGCGCCTGGGGCAGCGCGTAGAATTCACCAGGGTGCAGGCGGGACGGCACGAGAAAGTCACGTGCGCCTTCCGGGCTGGACGCCGTCAGGATCGGGGTCTGGTATTCAGTAAAGCCCTGTTCGACCATGCGCTTGCGGATCGAGGCGATGACCTGGGCCCGCAAGATCATGTTGGCGTGCAGGGTTTCACGGCGCAGATCGAGATAGCGGTGCTTGAGGCGAATGTCCTCGGGATAGTCCGGCTCGCCAAAAACCGGCAATGGCAATTCAGCCGCTTCAGACTGGACCGTCGCTTCCTTCACACGCACTTCGATCTCGCCGGTGTCCAGGTTCTCGTTGATCATGTCGGACGAACGGGCAATCACCTCGCCTTCAATTGTCACGACACTTTCAGAGCGCAGACGTTCAACAACCGCAAAAGCCGGGAAATCCGGATCAAACACACACTGGGTCAGGCCATAGTGATCCCGCAAGTCAATGAACATCACGCCGCCATGATCGCGGCGGCGATGCAGCCATCCCGAAAGCCGGACGGTTTCACCAACATGAGACTGGCGAAGTTCGCCACAAGTATGTGTGCGGTAGGCGTGCATCTGACGCTCCATCTAATGGGAATAAATCAAAGGCGGCTTTAGGCGTGTTGAGGTGTGGAATGTCAAGTCCCGGAGGCAGAGTCGAACTTGCTGGCAATTGTTAACGTCGTCTTCAATCCTTTGGAAAATCATGACCCGTAATGGCTAGTGATTCTCCTCTCAACAAACCTTCCGAGGAAGGTGTTCCAGCCCAGCGCAATCGTGCTTACGGTTTCGTTGTGGATTGTGATGGCACACAGGCAAAGATTTCCACCATGTCTGGCCTGCATGCTGAATCGAAAGATTACTGGGCTGTCGGCCAGTTGCTGTCGATCAGTGTTGGCAAGAACCGTGTGGTTGGCCTTTTGCACAAGATCGAATCCGAAACCGACGTCTGGAAAACCGGTGAACCCAACCCGATCACCCTCCATGTCGAACTTTCCGGCGAAGTGCGTGAGAATGAAGATGGCTCGATGCGCTTTTCAAGCGGGATCACCATCTATCCACATCTTGGCTCAACTGCGCACCGGATCCGCAAGGACGATCTCGTCACGATCTACAAGTCCAGTGATAAGAGCGCCGTGACCATTGGCAGCCTCAGCCAGGCCAGCGACATTCCAGCGGTTGTATCCGTCGACTCGCTCCTGTCTCGACATTTCTCGGTCGTCGGCACGACCGGTACGGGTAAATCAACCGCGGTCACCTTGCTTCTGCATCTGATTTCAGAGCGCAAGAAGAACCAGCGGATCCTGATCCTTGACCCGCATAACGAATATACCAGCGCTTTCGGCAAGAAGGCGCATACGATTACGGCAGAAACGCTGGACTTGCCCTTCTGGCTGTTGAACCTGGAAGAATTCACCCAGGTCATTTTTCGTGGCCGCGATGGCTCGGCAGAAGAGATCGACGCCCTGCGGGAATTCATTCCGCGCGCCAAAGTGCTCTACATGAATGGTCGACAGAAAGGTCTGCGCAAGCAGAGTTCGGCGGGAGCGGGCGTAACGGCTGATACGCCGGTGCCCTATCGCCTGGCTGACTTGCTCGGTGTGCTTGATGAGGAAATTGGTTCACTGGATGGCGCGTTGCGCCGTTTGACCTTGAGACGCCTCAAGGCCCGCCTTGAAGCGGCGATCAATGACCCACGCTTTGGTTTCATGTTCGGTTCGCACAACGCGACCGACCGGATCGAAACCATCATTGGCGATATCTACCGTGTGCCAATTGATGGCAAACCGATCACCGTTTTCCAGATGTCAGGTATTCCGTCAGAGGTCGTCAATTCAGTCGCATCGGTCCTTTGCCGTCTCGCCTTCGATCTGGCATTGGCCAGTGATTCATGTATTCGTACGCTCGTCGTATGTGAAGAGGCGCACAGGTATATTCCAACCGATGCCGCTTCGGCATTTGCGCCGACCCGCTCCGCGATTGCCCGGATCGCCAAAGAAGGCCGGAAGTATGGCGTGTCACTCGCCATCATCACTCAGCGACCGAACGAGCTTGATCCGACCATCCTGTCACAATGCAACACGATTTTCACATTGCGGCTCGGCAATGATGCAGACCAGGATGTGATGCGCAAGGCAATCGCGAACGGGTCGCGTTCAACGCTCGCCTTCCTGTCCTCACTCGCCGACCGCGAGTGCATCGCCTTCGGAAGCGCGGTCTCCACGCCGATGCGCATGATGTTCCGCAACGTGCCGCCATCTATTCGCCCATCCAGCCAGAATGTCGCCGAGGACAGCGAGCGCGAAGGCACGGCCAATGCCAGCCTGACGGATATTGTGTCCGCCTTGCGTGGTGGCAGTGCCGGTGAAAGCGAGGATGACCTGTCTGAAGACTGGGTGGTCAATGACGATGCGCAATCTTATCACCTCGATGCTGATGAAGCCGATAAGAGCGTTATCGCACAAGCACGCTCATCACTGCTTCGACGCAAATCATAGAAAATTTCCGCATTTGCGCCCTCGTCTTTTCAAATCGCTTCGTCTAGTGCGGAGTTCATGACAGTGGAAAACCTTACGCCCGTAATCGAACAGTCCCATCTCGAAGAAGTCGTAGGACGCCTCGCCGAGGGCGAGTTTCTCTGTGTCGACACGGAATTTCACCGCGAGAGCACCTACTGGCCAGAACTCTGTTTGATTCAAGCCTCATGCCCGGGGTTTGAAGTCATAATCGACCCGATGCACGACGATCTCGATATCGGCCCTTTCCTTGACCTGATTACCCAGGAAAACCGCGTGAAAGTGTTCCATGCGGCCCGTCAGGACATGGAAATCTTCAATCGGCTCATCGGCCATCCACCGGGGCCAATCTTTGACACGCAGATTGCGGCCATGGCGCTCGGGATTGGCGACTCAATCTCCTACGACAATCTCATCCAACGCGTTTTGAAACGCCGGGTCGATAAATCCAGCCAGTTCACCGACTGGAAACGCCGCCCGCTGACCGAGAAACAGCTCAATTACGCCATGGGCGATGTGACCCATTTGCGTGATGCCTATGTCGAAATGCGTGACCAGCTGGAAAAATTGGGGCGGGCTGACTGGGTGCGCTCAGAAATGGAAGCTTTGGAAGACGCGGCCTTGTATGATGTCTCACCAGAGAATGCCTGGCAGCGCCTTAAGATGCGCAAGCCGCAGAAAGACTATGCGGCCGTCTTCGCATCCGTTGCCGGTTGGCGCGAGCAGATGGCTCAGGATATGGACAAACCGCGGCGGCGTATCCTCAAAGATGATGCGATCCAGGAAATTGCCGATCAGAAGCCAACCGACGAAACCGGGTTTGAACGACTGCGCGGCGTCCCGAAAGGCTTCATTCGGTCAAAATATGCGCAAGGCCTGGTCGAGGCCGTCCAGCGCGCCGTTGATGATCCCAACGCCTATGCGCCAGAATTGCCGAAACGCAAGCACAATGCCGAAACGCCGGCAGGGGCGCCGGAAATGCTCAAGGTTCTGCTCAAGGCCGTCAGCGATGACGCCAATGTGGTTCCCCGCCTGATCGCGAATGCCGCCGATATTGAACGTATCGCACGTGGAGAGACAGACGCCAGCATTCCGGCCATGTCGGGATGGCGCTATGACTTGTTCGGTAAGAAAGCCAGCGATCTTCTTTCAGGTAAGCTCGCCTTGTCGTTTGAGAATTCACAGGTCCGCCTGTTCGAACTCTAGACGCGATCGACGAAGTCCAGTCGCGGCTCAAGCGACATCAGGTTCGCCAATTGCTGATGACGTCGACGAACCGTGCTGGAGACCATGTCCTTGTGTTCTTTGAGGACCGCCAGAACCAGCTCGCCGCTGCTGCGTTCCAGCTTCGCCGTTGTCAGCATGCTCGCCGAGCGCCCGGAATAGACCCCGCCCAGGCGCATCGCCGTACCAAGAATTCGTGCGTCTGACAGATCGGATGATTTCACCAGGGCAGACAGGTCTTCAGGCAGCTTGAACTTGAAGGTATATCTCGACGCAACAGCAAAGGCGGCGAACAAACGTTCTGAATGGCTCATCAACGGGGTTGGCGCGCGCAGGACCTGTTCAAAGATCAGGTCACAACGATGGTCTGGATGCATCCGAGCGCCCGCATCCGCCATCAGGCAGGTGGCGCGCATGATCGCCTCATTCTGATCCAGTGTCTCTAATACCGGCTCTAGAAACTGGTAGAGTTGGCGCCCAAAGGCCACATTGTCAGCGGTCAGCCGGAAATAGAGTTCAGTCGTGTCCAGAAGCCGATTGTCTGGATCAAGGTCCGCAGACTGCACGAGAATGCCTTCACGCAATCCATAGGCGGAGACATGGGCATGTGAAACGCCGGCACGTGAGATCAAGGTATCCAGCACCAACGCCGCATGGAGCATGGCGTCATATCGGCGCTTGGCCACACGTTGCAGACGATTCTTGAGTGCTCCATCACTTCGGGCCGCCTGTGCAGCCTTGATAATCATGCCAAGCGCATCACGGGTCAACTTGTAGCCATGGGTCACGCCGAGTGGATAGCCACTCAGCTCCATATGAACCGTCGCGAGCGAACGCCACGCCCCACCCACGGCAAACAATCGCCCTGAGTTGAGCGGCAACAGGTCTGACCGCTTCAGGGCCTTGCGAATAATCGTGCGTCGGTCATCCAGGTGCAGGTCAATATCCTTGGCACGGGCGAGCGGGCCAAGCAGATAGGTCTCGCCCGGTGCCGCCCCGGCATCCGTCGCCGTCGAGTGAAGTTCGAGGCTGGAACCGCCCAGGTCTGCCACCAGGCCCCTCGACTTGCGGAAACCCGCGGTAATCCCCCTGGCCGAGGCCTCTCCCTCCTCTTCGCCACCAAGAACCCTGAGCGTCATTCCAAGTGCGGTTTCTACCTCAAGCTTGAAGGCCGGGCCGTCCTCAGCTTCACGCATGGCGGCTGTGGCGACGGCATAGCTGGAGCCAATACCCAGGCTCTCGAGGATGGCCCGAAACCGCTTGAATGTATCCAGCGCCCTGGCCTTGCCGTCCTTTGATAGTTTACCAGTTTCAGTCAAATCGCGCCCCAGCCCGGCCATGACCTTCTCGTTGAAGAATGGCAGGAAAGCCGCCCCAGCGCGTTCGTAGATAACCAGACGGCACGAGTTCGAGCCTATATCTATGACCGCGACTTTTTCCGGGGCGAGCACAGCTATTTACGCTCGCGTTTTCGTGGGGCAAGGCGCGGCGGTTCACTCACGACGAGCGCGCTTCCGCGCCCCGACAGGCTTGGATTATCCATGAAATAGGCATGCGCACTGAAACTGCCAGGCAGGCCGGGTTCGCGCATACGGTGATAGTCGCCGTTACTGTCCATTTCCCAGCTTTGCTCATCATCATTGAGATTCGCAATCATGATCTGGTTCAGAACCTGCCGGTGCACGGTTGGCACTTCGATCGGCACAAGCGCCTCAACACGGCGCTTGAGGTTGCGATCCATCCAGTCTGCGGAGGACATATACACTTTGGCTTGGGCCGATGGCAGCGTTTCACCATTGGCAAAGCAAACGATACGCGAATGTTCAAGGAAGCGCCCAACGAGCGACTTGACCTGGATCGTTTCTGACAGGCCCTCGATACCCGGCCTCAAACAGCAAATGCCCCGCACGATCAAACGAATCGGAACGCCCGCCTGGCTGGCATGATAAAGGGCTTCGATAATATCCTTGTCGACCAGAGAGTTCATCTTGGCCCAGATGCCGGAAGGTTTGCCAGCGCGAGCCGCTCTGGCCTCAGCTCCGATGAGTTTAATCAGGTGCGCTTCCATCGCAAAAGGCGACATCACGACTTTCTCTAACTTTGGTCCCTGGGCCGGCGGTTCGCGGTGCGCCGTGATATAGTTGAACAGGCGGCCAGCATCGCGCCCCATGGCCGGATCAGCCGTAAACAAGGAGAGGTCAGTGTAGATCTTCGCGGTGATCGGGTGGTAATTGCCGGTGCCAAAATGTGTATAGGTCCGAAGTTCCTCCCCTTCCCGGCGCACGACGAGGGAAACCTTTGCGTGGGTCTTGTATTCGACAAAACCATAGACGACTTGCACACCCGCGCGCTCTAGGTCCCGCCCGAGCCGTAGGTTGGTTTCCTCATCGAACCGGGCCTTGATCTCCACCAGGGCGGTGACGTTCTTGCCCTCTTCGGCGGCCTCGATCAAAGCGGCGACAATCGGTGAGTTCAGCGTGGTTCGATACAGGGTCTGCTTGATCGCAACGACGTCAGGATCCTGAGCAGCCTGGCGGATGAACTGAACCACAACATCGAATGATTCATAGGGATGGTGAACGAGGATATCCTTGGCACCGATGGCCTGGAAGCAGTCCCCGCCCATTTCTCGTATGCGTTCCGGAAACCGGGCCTCGAACGACGAAAATAGCAAATCAGGCCGATCACTCGCGATCATGCCCGAAAGGTCATTCATGCCGAGCAAGCCATCAAGACGCATGATATCTCTTGGTTCGGCCTCGATTTCGCGGATCAGAAAATCTGACAGGGTTTTCGGGCCATCACTGTCAATATGGATACGCACAATGCGCCCCCGGCGACGGCGCCTGAGAAGGATTTCAAACTCGGCGATCAGGTCTTCTGCCTCATCGGCCACTTCAATATCGCTATCTCGAATGACCCGGAACACGCTATGTCCGGTCGAAGTAAAGCCGGGGAATACCTTTTCCTGGAAGTAGGCGATCACGCTCTCAAGGCGAACGAAGCGCAGAACACCTGACTTCTTGTCCGGCAAACGAATGAAGCGCGCCGAAAAGGTCGGCATCGGCACCAGGCCCACCATGTCTTCACCGCCAGTCCCGGTTGGGGAAAGCTGAAAAGCCACTGCGAAACCGAGATTTGGCAGGAATGGAAACGGATGGGCCGGATCAACCGCCTGCGGTGTCAGAATCGGAAAGACATTTTTGTCGAAATAATCCTCGAGCCAGGCGAGATCCGATTTTTTCAACTCCGGGACGGACAGAAGCGCAATATGTTCCTGCTCCAGTTCGAGCCGCAATGTCCGCCAGCATGCCTGTTGATCGGTCATCAACTGTGCCACAGCCGCTTCAATCGCCTCGACCTGCTGCAAGGGGGTGCGGCCTTCAATCGACAGGCTCTTGATCCCCGCGCGCAATTGTTCACGCAGACCGGCATAGCGGACCATGAAAAATTCATCGAGATTGTTGGCGGAAATGGACAGGAAACGAAGCCGCTCCAGCAGGGGATGGCTTTGATTATGGGCTTCTTCAAGCACGCGCTGGTTGAACTTGAGCCAGGACAGCTCGCGGTTCAGGTACCGCTCTTGCGCCTTCAGCCCAGATCTCGCCTTTGGCATGGCCCTACCCCTCGTCGTGCCCGTCATTAGTTTCGGTATTGCCCGCCAGGACCTCGCGGGCAAGGGGTACAGAAAGCGCACGTTCACCCGCCGCGCCGTTTAGCGCAGTCACCGTGTCCTCAATCGCCTCAAAACTTAGCCCTAACCGCGTCACCAGATAGTCCTCGACCGCCTTGGGGAGATTGAGATAGGCGCGGGCACAAGCGCGCTGGATCCTTGCGCGCATCAAGGGTTCGTCTGGCGCACTCAACTCCGCCATTGGGGCCGAGCGCAGGCGAGAGGCGAGATCGCGGGACTGGGTTTGCCATTGTGAGGGCGCACGACTGGCAACCAGTAGCAACCTTCCAGCAGAACGCTCAAACGCCCCAATCAAGTTCAGAAGGATAGCTTGTTTCCTGACCATGTCAGCATCGTCGACGGCAAGTGAGCCGGGTGACAAATGTTCAATGTCCTGCGGCTTCAAACGGGCGCAAGCGTCTGGCGTGAGATACTCGCCGCCGCGCTCTTCAGCCCAGGCCCGCGCCAGTGTCGTTCGCCCGCTTTTATGACGCCCAACAAGGCAAAAGACGTGGTACGGCCACTGATCGGCCCGACGTATTGCAGACACTACAGCACGATTGGCATCCGTGATGGCGAGGTCATCAAACCCAAGCGGACGCTCTGGAAAGCTAAGCGGTATCTGCCCGGATTGAGACATGCTGGCCTGATCGTGCCCCTAGCGAACCGGGCTAATCGCTGACGATAAAACCCAGCCGATGTCTTCGGCCTGAATTTCGACCCCGCGATTGCGCAAATCGGAGACCAGGCGTTCGCCATTACCAGCGAAGACGAAGGCGACGACAGCGCCATCTCGCGAGACAGCCTTGGTCTGGAAATCCGAGACAAGCGGCGAGCGCGCCAACGCGCCGCGCAATGTGTTCCATTCAGCCAAAGATGTGTAGCTGACCGTGGCCTCGATAAGCGTCCTTGTACTGTCACGGATGACCGAACCTTCCTTCCAGACATCATCCAGCAAGTCATTGGTCACGAGGACCGCTTCCTTCATACTGCCGACCCTGGCTGTCGTACCCAGTTCATCAACGCCAGATGGCGTGATCGTCGAAACGGTCACGCGAAATGACCCTGGAGCGCCGATCAATTCAGCAATGACGCCGCGGCGCCCGCCATAAAGCGCGATATCGGCAGACACATCCTCCCACAGGGACTCAGCGGTTATCCCGAAAGATCGCGATGTCACCGTCGGCGCAAGGTGCCCCACAGAATTGTCGCCCCAAGCACTGTTCCAGGCCGCTTCGCGCTCGAATGACGCGACCGGGAAAACCACCGCGAGAGGGGCCGGCTGATCAGTGTAAGGGATGTCGTTCGTATCCAGAAAAGCACGGACATTCGCTGGATTAAACACAACGGACAGGCGGCCACGATAACGGCCAGCACCAGCGACTTCTTCTTCCACATCAACAGCAACCGCAAGCAGGTTGGCCGTTTCCTCGGTCAACTCAACTGAGAGCACCTTGATCCTATCTTCCGGCAAAGTGATGCGCTCAAGCATTTCCTTGGCTCCGAGCAGTCGGGCCGTTGAAAACGCCGCCTCACGAGCCTCAATCACACCAGGGGCGGTTTCATCCACCTCGATCCCTCGAACGGTATAGAGATCACGGCTCTGTGCGCTGGCTATAGAATACGGGGCCAAGCCCGCCAGTATCAGAACCAGTAAAACCCGAATCATATGCTTCGTCCTCGTCTCTTTCATTCACTGTAGCAATCCGACAAACCCGCGTGAACCGCGTAAGGCTGCTGGTCACAGGCTTATGCACATGCTAACGCGCGCGCCATGAGCACAAATACTCCTGATTCCCTTTCATATCGTGACGCTGGTGTCGATATTGAGGCAGGCGAACGCTTGGTCAAAGCAATTTCACCCCTGGCCAAGGCGACCATGCGCAAGGGCGTAATGGGCGGGCTCGGTGGCTTCGGCGCCCTCTTCGATCTGAAGGCAGAAGGCTGGAAGGATCCAGTCCTGGTGTCGGGCACAGACGGCGTTGGCACGAAGCTGATGCTCGCCTTCGAGACTGGCATCCATGATACGGTCGGAATAGATCTGGTTGCCATGTGCTCCAATGATGTTCTTGCTCAAGGCGCCGAGCCACTGTTTTTTCTGGATTATTTCGCCACGGGCAAACTGGAAAATGGTACCGCAGAAGCGGTTATCACAGGCATCGCCGAAGGCTGCAAACAAGCCGGTTGCGCATTGGTCGGCGGCGAAACAGCAGAAATGCCCGGCATGTACCCGCCCGGCCACTACGACCTTGCCGGATTTGTTGTCGGCGCCGTGGAGCGCGCGAAAATCCTGCCGGCCATGGAAGCCATGTGCGCCGGAGATGTGCTGATCGGGATAGAATCTTCCGGCCCGCATTCGAACGGCTATTCATTGATCCGCAAAGTCGTTGAACGCACTGGGCTGTCATTTGATGACCCTGCGCCGTTTACGAACGCTCCACTTGGACAAGCCTTGTTGACGCCGACACGCCTCTATTCCGATGCAGCCCTGCCCCTGATCCGCGCGCATATGGTCAAGGGCCTTGCCCACATCACGGGAGGTGGCTTGACCGAGAATACGCCGCGCATGTGTCCAGACCATCTCGCGCCCAGGATTGATCGCTCAGCCTGGACGGCTCCAGCCGTTTTCGATTGGTTGCAACGCGAAGGCAAGATTGCCCAGGACGAGATGCACAAGACCTTCAACATGGGGATCGGGCTTGTCTTCGCGGCCGCTTCTGATCGGGTTGATGAGGTCATGAACACGCTGTCAGAGGCCGGAGAAAACCCAGTCATTCTAGGTGACCTCGTCGCGAAATGACCCGGTTGCGGCTGGCCATCCTCCTATCCGGTCGCGGCTCCAACATGGAAGCTATTCTGAAAGCGGCCCAAGCGCCTGCGTTTCCAGCACAGCCCTGCCTCGTTCTGTCCAACCGACCGGATGCAACGGGTCTGAAAGCGGCTCAAGGCATGGGCATTGATACGCTCGCCATTGATCACAAGCCCTTCGGCAAGGATCGCGAAGCCTTTGAACGAGCAATGGATGGCGCCCTCAAGGCGCATCAGATCGAGATTATTGCACTCGCCGGTTTCATGCGGGTTCTCACCCCCTGGTTCGTGCGCGAGTGGGCCGGGCGTATGGTCAATATCCACCCTTCCCTGCTGCCGAAATATCCGGGTCTCCACACACACCAGCGGGCGCTAGACGCCGGTGACGCGCAGGCCGGATGTACGGTGCACTGGGTGACGGAAGGCGTCGATGCGGGCGAAATCATCGACCAGGCGGCGATCGATATTCTTCCCGGCGACACTGCAGAAACCCTGGCCCAGAGAATTCTCCCTGTAGAACATACGCTCTATCCAGCCGCTTTGGCTCAGGCCTGCAAGCTCATTCTTGCGCGAGAGGGCCGCTAGCCAATCCTGGCGCTGCCGCCCCCGTCTACAGGCAGGATCGCCCCAGTCACGAAACGCGCTTCTTCGCTGGCGAGGAACAAGGCCGCGTAGGCAGTGTCCCAGCCATTGCCCATGAAACCCATCGGCACGCGCTTGCTGCGCTCCTGACGCAGCGCATCTTCGGGAACGCCCCTTGCCTTAGAGATACCACCAATAGCCATTGGCGTATCCATCAGGCCTGGCGTGATGGCATTGCAGCGGATCCCGCGCGAGGCATTCGACATCGCCACACTGCGCGTCATGCGGTTCAAACCGGCCTTGGACACTTCGTAAGCCATCTGAAAGCCACCTGCGATGGAGGCCAAGGACGAAATGTTGATGATCGCCCCGCCGCCCTGATCCCGCATGGAAGGGAGTACAGCTTTGGTGACCAACCAAGCCCCTTTCAGGTTGACGGCCATGATCCGATCATAAGCGTCTTCGGTCAGCTTGTGTGGGGGCCCATCTCCACCCCCACCAATACCGACATTATTGACCAGAATATCGATTTTCTCGAAATGCTCACGGCATGTCTGGGCAATGTTTTGAGCATCATCCGGTTGGGTTATATCCGCCTGGAGCGAAATGGCTGTGCCACCCGCAGCCTGAATGTCCCTGGCGGTTTCTTCCGCTCGCTTCATGTCGCGGTCAACGCAAACAACGCTCGCCCCGGCCCGTGCGAACAGGCAGGCCGCGGCCTTACCATTCCCTATTGTGCTCCCCGGCGTTTGTCCGGCCCCGCAGACAATTGCGACCTTTCCGCTCAGGCGATCCTTAACCAGATCAAAATTCATTTCATAAGGTCCGGATCAATTTCAAGATCGTCATCTAGCTGCACACCGAAAGAGTTCAGCATCATGCAGACCTGCGTGTACTGGCCGGTCGTGAAGACCAGATCCATACGCTGTTTCTCTGTTAACCCGGATAATTTGCCCCAGGTCTCATCACTGATGAAACTATCGCTGGTCAGTTCGTCGACGGCCTCAAGCATGGCCCGCTCGATCGGGCTCCAGTTCGGCGCAGACGGGCCAACCTTGATTGCATGAACCTCTTCATCGTTCAGGCCGCAATCCTTACCAATACGCACGTGCTGAGCCCACTCATACCCGGACTTCCAGTTATATCCGGTCCGCAGAATAACGATTTCGCGTTCCCGTGCGGGAAGATCATTCTTGCTAGACAGAATATAGCTACCCCAAGCCAGGAAGCGTTGGATCGCAATCGGTGCACGTACCAATGTGCGGAAGATGTTGAACGGATTGCCGCGTGCATATTGGGCCGCGAGAATTTCCTTTTGTTCAGTGCTCATCTCGTGGTCGGCAAGGGCGGGTATTCGGGCCTTGGATAGTCTCATTTCATGTCTCCTCCCAGACGGTCTGGTCCAGGATATCACACATGATCGCAACTCTTCTGACAATGTTGACCACGCGCCAAGCAAAACGGCCGCGCCTGATGAGGCACGGCCGTTCGGATTGTTCGCATGTCAGGCTGAACTAGCCGACAATATCCGCTTCGCTGAAGAATTGCGCGATCTCGATGGCGGCATTCTCATCACTGTCAGAACCGTGGGCAGAGTTCTCACCCAGAGACTTCGCATAGAGTTTGCGGATCGTGCCGTCAGCCGCTTCAGCCGGATTGGTCGCGCCCATGACTTCACGGTAACGCGGAACCGCATTCTCACCTTCGAGCACTTGCACGACAACAGGGCCGGAAGTCATGAACTCGACCAGCTCACCAAAGAAGGGGCGCTCGGCGTGCACAGCGTAAAAACGCTGGGCCTGCTCCAGGGTCATCCGGATACGGCGCTGAGCAACGATACGCAGACCACCTTCTTCGATAACCTTGTTGATGGCACCAGTCAGGTTACGCTCAGTGGCGTCCGGTTTGATGATAGAAAAAGTACGCGTGACAGCCATAAGTGGCTCCTACTGTTGAGAAAAGTCTTGTTTGGCGCGCCTATAACCACGCTGGCGTGAAGGTGCAATGACTGTCGGCAGGTTTTGCTGCTTGTGTCAGTCCATCACCGCCACCATGCCGGTTGGCCCCTGAACCATTTTCCACGGCTCAGCAATCGCCTTGGCCTCGATGGCGGCCGTGTCCGGGTGTGCCAGCACGGCCGCTGCATAGTCAGCATCTGCCCCCGTCAGCGCGATACCATAGGTCCGGAAACGGGTGACCACTGGGGCATAGAATGCATCAACCGCGCTCCAGGCTCCAAACAGGTAAGGTCCTTTGGCAGACGCATTGGCGCGGCACTCCGCCCGAATGTCCAGAACACGCGCGATATCTGCGGCGGTCTCTTCATTGGGTGTGAACTCAACGAGATTGCGGATATCAACAGGACAATTGCGGCGCAACGCCGAAAAACCCGAATGCATTTCAGCGACGGCCATGCGCGCCCGGGCGCGGTCAGAAGACGCTTTCGGCCAGACTGTTCCAGGCCCGCTTTGTTCGGCAATCCATTCCGTTATCGCGAGACTATCTCGGATCACGAGATCGCCCACCAACAGGACTGGCACCTGCTTGAAGCCCGTCTTGTCGAGTAGAACCGCACGCGTTTCTGGCATTGCCAGCGGCAAGATAGTTTCAGGGATATCGAGATCTGACATCTGCGCGACGAGTGCGGCACGGATAGACCAGGAGGAATAGTTCATATTGCCGAGCAGGAGTTGCATGCTTGCCTACTTGATCTAGTCTTGGGAGCGTTTGCTTAGGCCATTCGCGCCGCCCTAGCCATGGAGAATTTCTGATGAGTGGATTGCTGCGGATCATGCTCGCCATCGCTGTAATGATTGCAGCTGGATATGGCCTTTATTACCTGTGGGCGGGTACGTTACCAGCGCACACATTCAAGATCGCAGCGAGCTACGGCATACTGGTGATACTCGTCTTCATTGTGACGCTTATCACCAAGCCTGCTGGGCAAGATCACTAGGACTTTCCAGCCTCTTTCCAGCCGTTCGTGCTTTGCTGGAAATAGCGCGCCACCAGACCGGCATCCTTCGCCGCCCTGAACTGCTCACGGGCAATTTGCCGGGACTGGCTGTCGCCATCATCGAACATCACCATGCAGCGCTCGAATGGGGCATCTATCGGTAATTTGCTGCCATCCATAAGAAGAGCAACCGCAGCCTGATTCCGATTTTCAGCCTCCGAGGAAATCAGGATCGGTTGGCGGGCCGGGTCCAATCCTTCGGCCTCAGCCTGACCGTGTGCGAGAAAACTGTTGTCCTGATAAGTCCACAGCGCCTCATCCAATGCCCCGCGTCGGGCGGCGTCTTGGCTGACCGCCAGAACCCGCCAACCCCGTTCAAGGCACTTTTCGAGCAACGGCCCGACGGCCCGCTCCAGCGTGGTGCGCTGGAGATGGTAAAACCACCATTCGGGTTGCCGGGCCGGGTCGCTCAATCCTTATCCCTCGTAATTGTCTGCAATCCAACGATCCAGAAGACGTGGCCCAAATCCACTTGCCCAGCTTGGATCGATTGGTGACTTCTCACCTTCGACCCATGCGACACCAGCAATGTCGATATGCGCCCATTTCACGCCATCGTTGATGAACCGCTTGAGGAATTGTGCCGCGGTGATGGAGCCGGCAGCCCGGCCACCAATGTTGCGCATATCCGCAAACTGGGATTTCAACAGACCGTCATACTCGGGGCCCATAGGCAGGCGCCATACCCGCTCGCCTTCCGCCATCCCGGCCTGATTGAGCTGATCGGCAAGTGCATCATCATTCGTGAACAGGCCTGCGTGGTGATGCCCGAGACTGATAACAATCGCGCCTGTGAGTGTTGCCAGATCGACAATGGCGGCTGGCTTGAACTTCTCTTGCGCGTACCAAAGCACATCACACAGGACGAGACGCCCTTCAGCATCAGTGTTCTGGACTTCGATGGTCTGTCCGGAGGCCGAGGTGAGGATATCACCGGGGCGGATGGCGTTACCGTCTGGCATGTTCTCAACCAGGCCAACCAGGCCAATGACATTGGCCTTCGCCTTGCGTTTGGCCAGGGCTAGCATGGCGCCCACTACCGCTGCAGATCCGCCCATGTCGCCGCGCATGGTCTCCATGCCGGGGCCAGGCTTGAGGGATATACCGCCCGTATCGAAGCAAACGCCTTTGCCAACTAGAATTGCCGGATCAGCGTCCTGCTTGCCGCCCATCCATTTCATGACGCCCAGCTTGCTTTCCTTGCCGCTGCCCTGCCCCACACCGAGCATGGAGTGCATGCCCAGGGCCGCAAGCTCTTTCTCGCCGAGAATTTCGACCTCGAGCCCAAACGCTTCAAGTTCCTTGATCTTGTCAGCATAGCTCCCGGGGTAAAGGTTGTTCGGCGGCAGGTTGACGAGATCACGCGCGAGGTATGTGCCTTCGGCGGCGGCGTCCAGCGGTTTCCAGGCGGCCTTCGCCGCCTTTGGGTCAGCGACGACAAGATCAAATGACTTCAGGCTCGGCAGCTGGTCAGGCTTTTGCTTGGTGCGGTAATTATCAAACCGGTAAGCTGCGAGCTTGGCACCCAAGGCAATCCGGGTGGCAGCGTGACTGTCTGCTACGTGCAGATCCAGTGACTTGAACCCACTCCCGGACTGAGACTTGTAAATCGCCCCGCCGATCTTCTCGAGTGAGCGTGCATTGCGGTCTGCTGGCTTACCTGCGCCGACCAGGACGGCGCGCTTGGCGGCGCTACCCTTGGGGAGCACGACAACGGCGTGCTGGCCCTCTTTGCCGGAGAATCGATCCGCGTCCAACGCTTCTGAGAGAAGACCGCCTGAGGCCGCATCAAGCGCCTCGGCTGCGACTGGCAAGGCGCCGTCTTCATCAATCAGAAACGCGATAATCTCGGCTTTCGCTGTATCGGTGAATGTTATTTTCATGTGTAAGAACTCCGTTTGATCCGCAAAGTAAGCATCGACGGGCGGCGCGCAACTCGCTAGTCAGGTTTCTGACAGAAATACAGGCCTATAAAGCATATGAACCAAGTCCAGAAGTATATCTTCTTCCGCGTCTTGCGGGCGGTCTTGGTGATCGTGGGTGGACTGGCTCTGTTGGCTATCCTGGCGCAAGGCCTGTCACGGACCGATATCATCGTCGACAATCGTCAGACCGCTTGGACCTATTTCTACATTGTCGCCCTTGGCGCGCCGCAAATCATGGCCCTGCTTATGCCGATGGCCATGTTCGTAGCAGGTATCTGGGCACTGAACCGTTTGCACAGAGACAGCGAAATCGTCGTCGCACAGGCCGCCGGAATGACACAATGGCAGATTGCGTCACCCGTGGTTCGTCTCGCCGTCATTGGTGCAATCGTGCACCTTGGCGTCAACATGTGGGTTCAACCGACCGCACAACGCGAATTGCGCGAAACAATATCAGACGTACGTGGAGACCTGGCTTCATCCCTAATCCGGCCAGGACAATTTACCTCTCCAGATGAAAACCTGACCGTTTTTGCCCGTGAGAAACAAGGCAACTACCTGATTGGCATCCAGATTGCCGAACGTCCAAACCAACCTGATGCCCGTGACTACCTGGCCCATCGCGGTCAATTCATCGAGATCGAGGGCGAACCGGCCATCATGATGGAACAAGGTGAAATCCACCAGCTTGATGCCAATGGTGCGCTCAACATTCTGAATTTCGAACAATCGACCTTCAATCTATCGCCCTTTGTGAAAGAGCGTGGACGGATATTTCTCAAGGCTTCTGACCGCTACCTTCACGAGCTAATACGTATCGACCGGACGAATTATAACGAACGCCAGAACGCCAGCAAGTTCAGGTCTGAATTACATGCCCGCCTGACCACCCCGCTGATTTCAGTCGCGATGGCGTTACTTGCCATCCTCGCGGTGCTAGGCGGCAATTTCAATCGACGTGGATATTCAAAAAGGATCATGCTGACTTCGGTTGCCGCGCTTCTGCTCATCATGGTTCAGCTTGTGGTTCAGTCGGCCAGTGAGGACGACCCGGCATACAATATCGGCCAGTGGTTGGTGCCCCTCAGTGTCATTGCGTTGTTGAGCTACCTGATCTTCCGACGCGGACGAAGCATCGGAGGACCGAAAACGACAT
>CBDUKI010000014.1:0-19943 GCA_965367765.1 uncultured Henriciella sp. | reverse complement strand
GCCGAAAACCCGCTCGGGCAAGATCATGCGCCGCATCCTGCGCAAGATCGCCGAGAACGAGTTCTCCAACCTCGGCGACACCTCGACCCTGGCCGAACCAGAAGTCGTCGACGACCTCATCGATAACCGACAAAACCGATAGGGCGGGCTATTTCCCCACTGTTTTACCGGATTTCTTCCGGGAGGCCGAAGGTTTCTTGGCCTTCGGCTTCTTGCCGGCCGGTTTGACTGTATCGGTCTTCTTCGGCTTTGGCGTCTTCGGTTCAGGTTTGCTGGTCGCGATTGCAGGTGCGGACGCACCTGTCTTTTTCGGGCGCG
Organism: uncultured Henriciella sp.; assembly: GCA_965367765.1. Lineage (GTDB taxonomy): Bacteria > Pseudomonadota > Alphaproteobacteria > Caulobacterales > Hyphomonadaceae > Henriciella. The sequence goes on along the minus strand of CBDUKI010000014.1, from coordinate 19,625 downwards.
TTCGGTGGTAGGTCTTGCGCTGGCGTGTTTTAGGCGTGGCCCGAAGCGTCTGCCGGGCTTCCGCAATTGTGATCAACTCATCCAGGGCGTCTTTCAGGCACTGGATGAAGAAACTTGTGTCCGGCATCATCTGACGCGTGGTCGTGATGTTGAAGGTCAACCGACCATTATAGCTGGGTGTTGCGATAAACAGACCAAGACCCGCCCCGATCGGGGCCATGGCATACATGTCGACAATCTTGGCACCGCAGAAATATATCTGCTTCTGCAAGCCCGGCACGTTCGACACAATCGCATTGCCGGTGTTTTCTCCCGCGCCACCGTTGGCCACAAGGACCGGCCCGAGTGCCGCCAGAGCAAGTGGAGATACATATTGACTGAGGTCAGTCACAACACGGGTCAGCAGGCCCGACTTTGCAGATTTTGCGGCTTGCGACGCGAGGATGATAGACTTCAACCGGTCCTGCGGGTTGGCAATATTCGTGTAGATCGGCACGGACATGGCCGATATGTTGTTGCCGTCACTTTCCCTGGATGACCCGTCGCCGCCGCGCTTGTTCACGGGCGCCGTGATGACAAGGCTGGTTTCTGGCAGTTCGTTCTTTGACTTCAAGTATGTTCGTAGGGCTCCGCCACAAACCGCAAGGACGACATCATTGATCTTTGCATTTTCGAACGTTGCCGCCACCTTGCGGAACGTGGCCAAATCGAAGGAGACGGCATCAAAGGCCCGGTTGGGCGAGACATCGCCATTGAACCGTGTCTTGGGAGGAACAAGCTTGTCGTCATTTCGGTTGATGACACGGCGGGCAGCAGCCTTGGCAAGGGAAGGGGCCATCTTGCGCGCGGCATTGGCCAGCTTCAGCGGTGAAACGGCATTGTTAAATGCGGCACGAGCCAGCAGCTGCGTTTTCGCGGGTGGGCGTTCCCTTACCAGGCGGCGTTGGCTGGTCGCAGGAATGATGGGTGGCCCCTGTGGTCCGAAATCCAGCATCGAGAACATGAATTCTTGGGCCGACGTACCGTCAACAGCGGCATGGTGCATTTTCATCACCACGGCGAATGAGCCGGGCGCATACCCTTCGACATTGTCCAGCCCCTCGATCACGAAGATTTCCCAAGGAGGGCGGCTCATGTCGAGCGGCCGCGAATGCAGGCGCGCAATATAGATACATAATTGTCGCCAGTCGGCTGGTTCTGGAAGCCGGTTGTGGCGGACGTGATATTCAAGATCGAAGTGCGGATCCTCGACCCAGTAGGGAAAATCGACATTGAAGGGCAGGCGCATCAGCTTCTGGCTGTACAGCGGGGCATTGCCGAGGCGGTTCTCAACCGTCGAGAGGATTTCCTTGAAGCGCACAAGCCCATTCGGCGCCGTCGACTGATCACAGATCCAGATTGAAGTGATGTGCGATGCCAATCGGCCATCTTCCATCAGCAGGAACTGGGCATCCTGAGGTTTCAGTTGCTTCATCACCAAACGCTCGCCATTGTGCAGGTCTACATTCTGTAGCGCACTTGTTTCCATTTATGATGAATGGGAAACATGAAATTCGCAATAGTTTCAGTTTGTTGAAACCACCTTCAACCGGCCTTTACCTGACACTTGTGGGCTGCGCCGCCGACGATCGTCGGCAATTTCGCGCAGAGTGCGAAGCTGTTTTGTCAGGTCGTGCAATTCATTGAAGAAGGCCATGCGAGCGGCATAAAGGTCTTCCCCGCCCCCGGGTACAAGCCCACGGTTTTCAGCCAGCTGGACACCATTAGAGAACATCAGTTTGCCGATGGATTCCTCACTGCTGATCTGGCGCTGTAGGTATGCCTGTTTGCCAAGTTTCAAAGCGTCCTCGGCAATTGCTTTCGGGTCGAGTGCTGCGGACCCTTCGTTCCTGGAAATGATATCGGAAACAAGGCTGTAGGCCTCGGCAAAGGGACGAAGAACTGCATGGGAAACCAGTGGTGACAGGTCGATTAAGAGGTCATGAGCCTGGCCGGCAGCGAGGCGCGCTTTCCAATCGGGTAGGGCGCGATCCAGTTCTTTCTCAATCGCGTCTTGATGGTCTGGCCACTCAGGATAGAAAAACTCGAATTTGAATATGTCGCGTACATGTTTCACCTCACTCCAGAAGCGATCAACGTCGGCCCCCGGAGATAGTTCCGACAACCGGAATAAGGCAAGCTCGATCAGTGCCTTGTCGACAAACAGATGAATGGCGTTGTTTCGGTAGTAGCTGGCCTCGAAATGCTTGCCCTCGGCAATCGAGAAGACGGCTTCATGACCGCCATCGTAACGTGATACGACACCAATTTCTTCCATGGCTTCGGCAAAATGATTAATGCGAGTCCGGTCAACATCGGCGAGTTCGTCGGTCATTGGCAGGTCACGTGCCTTGGCCCACTCGATCAGTTCGGCAATTTCATTCGAGGTCTCGTTCACTGTCAGGGCTTGTGGGGCCGCGCCTGTGAGGATCAGAGAGATCAACGCCGAAGGCGTGAGCGGCGTCACATCATTGGCTTTGACGGAGGCATCGAAGGCAAGCTTCTGCAATTCGATCGAGAATTGTTCCGTGTCGCCGTTGATCGCCTGTGTGAACGTATCCTGCGTGGCATCCACAGTGACTGGGTCACCGATGCCGAAAGAAATTCGTCCGAGCGGCTTTCTCAGGCTGCGTAGGTAGTCTGCAAACCAGGCAATTGATTCCTTGCGCTTGGTCGCACCGGTCTGCTCGCGCGCATAATCGCCCAGTTCGGCGATGAGGTCATAATAGATCGAGATTGGCACGATGGTGAGGTTCTTCATGTTCTCTTTTGCGGCCGCTTCGACAACATATTTGAGAATTCCAAACCGCGGCGGCATCAATTTACCATTGCGTGAACGCGTGCCTTCAAGTGCCCACGACACCGGAAACCGCTTCTCCAGTAGCCAGGACAGGTAATAGCGCAGGACAGCCTTATAGACCTCGCTGTCTATCTTGCGACGTATGAAGACGGCACCAGCTCGGCTCATCAGGTATCCGATGCCGAAAAAGGCCATATTGTCGCCGCCGATCAGATGGATCAGAGGGAATTTTCGCTCGCGCGTCGCCAACATCATCGCGAAGCCATCAATATGGGTCTTGTGGGTCCACACGAGGGCGGTCGGTCTGGTCAGGGCCAGCTCTCGGATGCTTTCCAGCTTGGCCGTATCGTAGACCAGTTCCTTATCGTAACCGAGGCTGCAGACCTTTCTGGCAAAGGCGGTGCTCAGGCTGACATGGGGCGCACGTACATTTGGAACCAGGTCTTTGAGACAGGTGCGCGCTTCATTTTGAACGTCCTCTAGCGACCGTCCTGACTCCGTCGCGATTTCCTGTAATTGAGCCTGGAATAAAGGCCGCCCCCAGATAGAACGTATGACATGTCGAGGATATTTGATCGTCGCGCCTGTCGTGGACCGGGAGTCGCGTTCGATGGTCACAGCGGCTTCGAGTGCAATGAAATTGGCCAGTGATTGCAGATCCGTTCGTGCCGGGGCCAGCGACTTGGCGGCCATACGGTCATACTTGGCCTGAAGCGCTTTCTGGGTTCCAAATTCACCAACAATAACAGCTGTACGCTGCGGTGTCCGCCTGACAGTACGGCGTTGTCGACCATTCTTGTCGACGAGGCGCATCCAGCCTTGGATCGCCAGCCAGGACTGGTGGTCCTGAGATTTGGGTTTCCAAGCGATGCCGATAGGGACGATGTCTAGCGTCTGGGAGGCTTGCAACGCCTCAACCAGTCCATCGTGCCGCAAATGGTCACCCGCCTTGTGTTCAGAAAACCAAGCAACCTGTGTGGGATTTTCCGGGCTCTCACGGGCCTGGGTCTCGTCAAGATAATGCTCTAGAATACGCCGCTCTGTCCTTGTGTTGGCAAACATCAATAACAGTCTTGGTCGTCCCGGCCGCACGGGCAAATCGCCAACAATTTCTACACCACCGAATGGACGGCTAAGATACTGTTTCAGGGCCGGTCCTTCTGTCATTAGCCTGGCTCCAGCTCCGTTTGGCTTTCAAACCTCAACAGGCCCCGGAAGGCGCGTTGCGCGGTCGAGCCTTCGTGGCAGACCTTGTAGACTTCATGCGCAATCGGCATTTCCACGCCATACTTTTCGCCAAGCTCCATCACGATCTTGCTGGACTTGATACCTTCGGCAACCTGGTTCATTTCCTCGACAATCTCGTTGAGCTTACGCCCTTTGCCGAGTTCGTATCCGACATGATGGTTGCGGCTCAGCGATGATGTGCAGGTCGCCAACAGGTCGCCCAGCCCGGCCAATCCTGCAAAAGTGACAGCCTCACCGCCCATGGCCACGCCGAGACGCGTGATTTCGGCGAGGCCACGCGTTATGACAGCCGAGCGGGTATTGTCGCCAGCCCCCGCGCCATCGCCCATGCCGGACGCAATCGCGATGACATTCTTCAACGCGCCACCCAGTTCGCAGCCGATCATGTCCGTGCTGCGATAGACGCGAAACAGATTTGAATGAAACACTGATTGCAGGCGTGCCACGATGGTTTCGTCTTCGACTGCAATGACGCTAGCCGCAGCATAGCCTTGAAGGATTTCGCGGGCGAGGTTCGGGCCGGTGAGGACGCCAGGTGGGTGCCCGGGCAGGATTTCCTCAATGATCTGCGTCATTCGGAACCGCGTCTTCAACTCGAAACCCTTGGCCAGGCTGACCACGGGTACCCAAGCGCGAATATAAGGGGCAATGGCGATCAGTGTGTCGCGCATGGCCTTGGATGGAACGCCCATGACGACCAGGTCAGCATCGCGCACCGCGCCCGGGAGATCATGAGTGGCCCGCAGCCGCTTGTTCAGGTTCAGGTTTGGCAGGTAGCGGGCATTCTGATGATTGTCATTGATGTCCCGAACGGTGTTCTCATCGCGCGCCCAGATCACCGTTTCGCAATTCGCGCTGACCAGGCTGGCGACGGTTGTGCCCCAAGAACCGGCACCGATAACGGCAACCTTCAAATCCATGCTCATCCTCCCCGAGATCCGCGGCACTTATCGGCCGCGTGACCTACGGTGATCATCCTAGGCACGTTAATGCGATTTGTGAAACCCTGTTCGGATTTTGCTTCGATCCATCACAGATGACTGGGGCAGTCCATCAGGCTTCGACTTGTCCGAGCGTATCCAGGAATAGCTGACGGACATCCTTGACGTGCTGGTTCAAGCCCCTGACGGACCAGTCTGATGTGTCGATCGGCTCCAGTACGGTGACCTTGATGTTTGCTGGTTTGGCGATGTGTTGGCCCTTGGGCAAAGCGTCGCCAGCATTATGGATGACGATTGGTACAATCGGAACGCCGGCCTGCATGGCAATGTGGAAAGCGCCTTTCTTGAACGGTCCGAGCTTGCGTCCGACACTGCGTGTTCCTTCAGGGGCGAGGCAGACAGACAGTTCGTCATCGCGAATCGCGGAGACAACGGGTCTGAGTTGTTCAATCGCCTTGGCTGAGTTCTTCCGGTCGATCAGGATGACATCGGAATACTTGAAAGCCTGTCCGATGATCGGGAAGCTCGCAATTTCCGTTTTGGCAATTGCCGTGAAATCCCTCTGGACCAGCTTGGCCACGATGACGGTATCAACGGCGCTCTGGTGATTGAAGATGAACACGGCCGGGCGGTGAGACCAGAGGTTTTCCTCTCCCTCAATGTCGAATTTCAGGCCTGCAATTGCCGAGGCAAGGTTGGTCCAGATCGAAACCCCGGCATTGAGCGCGGTACGTTTGTCGCCAGCCAAAGGCCAGAGCGGTGCCGTGACCGCCATCGACGTTGGCATCAGGCCGTAGACCGAGCCCATGCGCGCGATACGGCCAAGCGTTGGCCGTTCGCCACCTTCGAACCGGCAAACCGGATAGCTGCGCTTCCTGGCAATGCTCGCCATCTTCTTGCTTGGATTAACGACGCGTGGATGGCCGACCGCCTCGAGTAAAGGCAGGTCGTCTTCACTGTCTGTATAGAAGAATGCGCTGTCCAGGCTGGTGTCCATGTCATCGCAAAAGTCTTCGCCGGCGTAGAGCTTTCCGGGCCCGAAACATGTTGGGCTGAGGGCCTTCCCGGTGAAAACCCCATCGACGACCTCGAGGTCAGTGCAGAGGATATATTCAATGTCGAGTTCGCGGGCCGCGGGTTCGATCTGATATTTCGTTGCCGAGGAGACAATCGCGATCGTATGATCCATGGCGCGATGGGCATCGAGAAGGGCGCGGGCCTCAGGGTATATGGCACCGGCGATCTTCTTCTCGAACACGCGTTCGCCCAGTTCCTCGAAAACATACTCGGCCTGACCGCGAACCGTGTCCGCCGTCGCCGCAATCAGGCCGGAAAAATCGAGACGGCCTGAGGAGTATTTCGCGATTGCAGACATCTGCTTTCGCATGTCGTTCATCGACATGTCGCCAGACCGCAACTGTGCCATCAGGAAAGCTTTGGCTGAGTAGCCGGCAATCAGCGTTTTATCGAAATCGAAGAAGGCGACCGTCTTCGGGCCTGGTTCGGAATCGTGGATATCCTGAATGTAGTCATCGAGTTTACGAAGCGCCATCGGCCAGCCATCACTTTGAATATTATTGAATTATCTTTGCATACTGGCATGGAACTGCCAATATTCGATGAATAACGAACAGATAAACAGAGGGATTTCGCAGTGGCCCAGACAGAGTTCAACATATATTCAGAAGCTGACCAGACGCCCCTGGCGGGATATATCTGGTCACCAGATGGTGCGCCGAAAGCAGTTGTTCAAATATCCCATGGCCTGGCAGAGCATGCGCAGAGATACAAACGATTTGCCGAATACCTGAACGCGCTGGGCTATGTTGTCTATGCCCACGATCACCGTGGTCATGGCCGGTCGATCCCTTTGCAGGGAAGCCTAGGAAATGTCGGTGAGGCCGGGTGGAAGGGGCTGGTTGATGATGTCGCCCAGGTCAATCGGATGATCGCGCATGAACATCCCGATATTCCGAAAATCCTGTTCGGTCATAGCCTGGGTTCGTTCTCAGTACAGCAATACCTACTTGATCACAGCAACACGATAGATGCGGCCGTCCTGTCTGGGTCAACCGATATAGCCATGGTGGCGGAGATGGTTGCAGCGACCGGAGAGGCGCCATCTTTCGACACTTATAACGCGGCATTCGCGCCAAATCGGACAGCTTTTGACTGGCTTAGCCGCGATGAATTCGAAGTCGACCTCTACGTCGATGACCCGTTGTGCGGTGGTGAGGTTGATGGCGAACTGACCGTTGGCTTGATAGGTGCGGCCCCAGCGCTGGGGGACGCGGCCCGCCTGTCGGCAATCCGAAACGACATACCGATCCTCATCCTGGCTGGTGACGAAGACCCACTGAACGCGAATCTGGCCCTGCTCAACAGTCTGGTCGAAAAGTACAAATCAGCGGGCTTAAAGAGGGTGGAAACCAAATTCTACAAGGGTGGTCGCCACGAAATGCTGAATGAGACCAATCGCGATGAAGTACATATCGACATCTCGGACTGGTTTGCCCGAAGCCTGTAGTCGCGGCGGAGCTGGCGAGTGCCGGACATGACGCTTCTGCAGCTGTCGGCTTGCCAAGCGGGAATGCGGCTTCCACATTCGGCGGTCGAGCGAATTGCGCTGCAAACGCGCCAGATTGTGAGGGCTTGAATGACGTTGGAAGCTGGTCGCAAGCCGAGTTTTTACCTGCCTTTCCTGGAGCCGTTCCGGGCGATGGGCGAACTCGCTCTGCAGCCAGCTGGAACACGACTATTCGGGTTTGCCCCTGATGGGGATCAGCATCCCGTGCTGACTTTGCCGGGCTTCCTCGGCTCAGACGGGTCCACGGCGCTATTGCGGCGCTATCTCATCAGCAAGAACTACCGCGCCTATCCGTGGAAGCTAGGCCGCAACAATGGCCCGCATTCATCCGGTGAGCATGGTGAGCTGCTGGACAACAGGATCATCGAGATATTCGAGGAAACCGGCGAGAAAGTCTCGCTTGTCGGCTGGAGCTTGGGTGGGGTGATGGCGCGTAATGCCGCGCGGCGCATCCCTGACAAGGTTCGCCAGGTGATCACGCTCGGCAGCCCGTTTGATGCGACCCTGACCAGCACATCCATCGCGCCGCTGTTCCGGCTGGTATCCGGTCGTGACCCCACGGATGAGGAATTCCAGGTTATTTTGGACTATAACCGACCGCCGCCGCCAGGCGATATTCCAACGACGTCCATTTTCACTAAGACCGATGGCATCGTGCACTGGCGGACCTGCGTTGAACGCCCGGCATCGAATACTGACAATATCGAGGTTTATGCCAGCCATCTTGGGCTTGGGTTTAGCCCGGTCGTACATTACTTGCTGGCCGAGCGCCTGGCCGTGCCAGTGGAAGAATGGTCGCCATTTGACCGCAATCAGGAAATCTGGCGCCGGGTGACGTTCCCATCCGCCGGCCACAGTTACGGATACTGAGTATGACAATCGGAATCTCAAGCCAGTTCTGTGGCGGCAATATTGTCTGCCACGCTGCTGACGACCCACAGAATATTCGGCTGACCATAGCCAAGGACAACAAGTCTGATTTCTACCAATGGTTCTATTTTCGCCTGACGGGGGCCAATGGCGTTGCCTGCAAACTGGTGATCGAAAATGCCAGTGGCGCCGCCTATCCCAAGGGTTGGGAGAACTATCAGGCCGTTTTCTCGGCAGACCTGGAGGCGTGGACACGCATTCACGGCACAAGCTATGACGGCAAGGCGCTGACCATTGAGCTGACGCCACAGCACGATAGCATCTATCTGGCCTATTTCGCGCCCTATACGCTGGAGCGGCACGCCCGATTGATCGCCAAGGTTCAGGCAAGCCCGCTGACAAAGCTCAGCGTATTAGGCCAAACGCTTGATGGGCGGGATATGGACCTGGTAACGGTTGGAACAGTGGGGGCAGGCAAGAAGGCGCTTTGGTTCACAGCGCGCCAGCACCCTGGTGAGACCATGGCTGAATGGTGGATGGAAGGTTTCTTCCAGCGTTTGCTGGACCCATCTGACGCCGTTGCACAAGCCTTGCTGGAGCAGGTCGTGTTTTACGTCATCCCGAACATGAACCCTGATGGCAGCGCACGTGGCCATTTGCGTACCAATGCGGCGGGCATAAATCTCAACCGTGAATGGTCTAGGCCCAGTATGGCTAAAAGCCCGGAAGTCTATCTCACGCTACAAAAGATGCGGGATACCGGGGTTGATTTTGCCCTCGACGTGCATGGTGATGAGGCGCTGCCGTACAATTTTATCGCTGGGTGCGAAGGCGTCCCGAACTTTTCAGAGGCTCAGAAAGCCGTGATCGATGGTTTCAAGGCGGCCTATGTTGCGGCCAATTCGGACTTTCAGACTGAGCACGGCTACCCGGTCAACGCGCCTGGCAAGGCGAACCTGGCCATTTGCGGGAATGCGATCGCGAACCAGTTCGGCTGTGCCTCCATGACACTGGAGATGCCATTCAAGGACAACGCGAATGCGCCCGATGCGACCCAAGGTTGGTCCCCGGCGCGCAGCAAGGCCCTAGGTGCAAGTACTCTGGATGCTTTGGTGGATGTTCTTCCAAAGGTTTAGGCGGTTTTACTGCGTACGAACTCTGAAGGCCTGCGTCCCGGGGCAAGCCTTCAAGTCGGTTTTTTGTAGCGCTTTTTCTCGCCGTTCGGGCCTCTTGGCTTCTTCGGCCCGTTGCTAACTTTCTTGGGCTTCGGTCCTGAGTTCGTAGGGCGGCTTGAACGCCGGACTTTCTGATAGCGATCGTCATCGCGCGGCGTCCGCTTTTCGCGTTTGGACGGCGCGCGCTCGGGTTCTCCGGCGCGCTGAACATAAATGCTCTTGTCGATGATTTGATTGTCACCTGCTGCCTGCATCAGTTGTTGGGCGGCAGAAGGTTTCAGTTCAACATGTGTGGCATCGGGTGAAATGCGGATGGCGCCAATTGAGGCACGGGAGAACCCACCAGCCTTGCAGAGCATCGGGATCAGCCATTTTGGATCGGCCTTCTTTTTCCGGCCCACGCCGAGCTTGACCCACTGCCCATCGTCAAAGTCGGTGCCGCTGCGGCCACCATGATCACCGCGTTCGCGTGGTTCGGATCGTGGATAGTCCCGGTCGGGGTCATACCCCTCGCCACGCTTCGGGCGTGGGCTCCGATCACTGCGTTGATCCGGCGTTTGTAACACTTCCGGTGCAGAATCCTTTCCGCGAGTCAGGCGCACAATGGCCGCTGCCAGCTGTTCAGCCGGGTACCGTTCGAGCAGGGCCTCGGCAAGGTCGCGCTCCGTTTCCGCCGCAGGGGACTGCAAGATCTCGTCTGCCAGCAGTTTTTCGTTCAAGACTGCAGCAATCTCTTCCGTAGTTGGCGGCAGTCGCCATTCTGCGCTGACTTGGGCGTCCTGAAGCAGGCGTTCGGTGCGGCGTCTGGCGCGGACAGGCACGATCAGGGCACAAACGCCCTTGCGTCCGGCTCGTCCGGTTCGTCCAGAGCGGTGCAAGAGCCCTTCCTTGTTGCGTGGCAAGTCAGCATGGATGACCAGGTCAAGACCTGGCAAATCCAGGCCGCGTGCAGCTACATCGGTGGCAACACAGACTCGGGCGCGACCATCACGCATGGCGTGGACGGCATTGCCGCGCTCCTTCTGGCTGAACTCGCCCGACAAGGCGACGACAGAGAAGCCGCGATTGTTAAGCCGGGAGGTCAACTTATTGACGGCATCGCGCCGCGAACAGAAAACGATGGCGTTTGGCGCATCATGGAAAAGCAAGAGGTTGATGATCGCCTTTTCCACGTCAGCAGGTACAACACTCAGCGCCTGGTATTCGATGTCACTATGGGCAGACTGCGCGGCGACTGTGTTCAGTCGCACCGCCTGTTTCTGATAGGTCGCTGCCAGCTTTGCGATCGGTTTGGAAACTGTCGCCGAGAACATGAGGCTGCGCTTGTTTACTGGCGCCGCATCAAGAATGTATTCCAACTCCTCTCGGAAGCCCATGTCGAGCATCTCATCGGCTTCATCCAGGACGACCGTTTTCAATTGGTCCAATTGAAGTGAGCCACGTCGGATATGGTCGACCAGGCGGCCAGGTGTGCCCACAACGATATGGACCCCTTTGTCCAGGGCCCGACGTTCATCGCGAATATCCACGCCGCCAATGCAGGATGCGATTTTCCCGCCAGCTGGGGCGAACAGCCATTGCAGTTCCTTTGCCACTTGCAGCGCCAGCTCGCGCGTCGGCGCAATGATCAAGGAAACTGGCGCATCCCCGTCTGGCAGACGCGGTTCGCCTTCAAGAATGGTCGCGGCCATTGCGAGGCCGAAGGCAACCGTCTTGCCAGACCCGGTTTGAGCCGAGACCAGTAAGTCCTGATCCGCAAGCGACGGATCCAGAACCGCTTCCTGCACTGGGGTCAGCGCATCATAGCCTTTATCCGCAAGCGCTCTGGCTAACGGCTCTGCAATCTCGAACTCGGTTTTCATCTTGAGGCTTTCGAACATGTTTGAAGCATCTCGGACGATCCAGGATAGACCGCGAGGCTCAAGGGTTTGAGCGCTTAGTCGCTTTATGCTGCCATGTATAATGCTTAGTGCAGGCGATCTGCTCTCTTACAACCTTCCCTCAAAGAGGTGAAGCCGTGAGATTTTCGATCGTTGCGGTGAGACTAGCCGTTGAATGTACCCGTGCGCGGGAAGCCCTTCGGCGCCACCTTGCCGGATTGTGCACGCTTGCCGAGCCACTCACGCCATTCAGGGAAGGCCCGGTTGCGATCTCCACTTGTTACGATCAGGCCATCTTCGCTGTCGAAAACACAGGCGTCTGCAAGCTTGTCCTTGCCTTTGTAGTTCTGCAGTTTCACGCCTTTTCCTCGTGCCATCTCTGGCAGTTCGTCCAGTGGATAGATCAGCAGCTTCTTGTTGGTGCCAATCACGGCGACATGATCACCGCGGGCGACTTCGCAGACGGTCAGCCTTGAACCGTCAGGCACGTTTACGGCAGACTTGCCAGCCTTGCGGTTGGATTCCAGTTCCCTTTCGGCAACGATGAAGCCATAGCCCGCATCACTGGCGACAATGCGCTTACGCTCTGGGGACAGCTTGAACATGCCGACGATATCCACGCTATCTTCGAGGTCGATCGAGATGCGAATGGGTTCGCCATGTCCGCGACCACCCGGCAGCTTGTCACAGGCCAGTGTGAAGGCCCGGCCATCGCTGGCCATCAGGATCAGCTTGTCATTGGTATAGACTTCTTCGGCGAGATGCAGGCTGTCACCATCCTTGAACTTGGTCGTGGCGAGGTCTTGTCCGTGACCCTTCATGCCCCGGATCCAGCCTTTCTGAGAAAGGACAACCGTGATCGGCTCCTTCGGCTGTGAGGCTTCCAGGGCGGCATCGAGATCAATCTCAGGTGCTTCATCGAACTTGGCACGACGACGGCCCAGGTCGCTGTCGGGTGAGAAGGCTTCGCGCGCCGTGCGCAATTCCTGCTTCACGCGGGTCCACTGGCGGCGTTCGGAACCGAGCAGAGCGATGATTTCTGAGCGCTCCTCCGACAGCTTCTCATGCTCGCGCTTAATCTCCATCTCTTCCAGCTTGCGCAATGCGCGCAAACGCAGATTGAGGATGGCTTCTGCCTGGACTTCGGTAATCCCGAAACGCTCCATCATCACCTGCTTGGGTTCATCCTCTTCGCGGATGATGCGGATCACCTCATCAATATTGAGAAAGGCAATCAGGTAACCATCCAGCAGGTGGAGGCGTTTCTCGATCTTGTCGAGGCGGAACTGTGCCCGTCGGGTTACCGTCTCACGGCGATGATCAAGATAGGCTTTGAGCACTGGCTTCAAGCCCATCACCTGTGGTGCGCCCTTATACAGGACGTTCATGTTCAAGCTGAAGCGGGTTTCCAGCTCACTCAGCTTGAACAGGCTTTCCATCAATACTTCGGGCTCAATTGAACGCGAACGTGGCTCCAGTACGACGCGAATGTCTTCTGCGCTTTCATCGCGGACGTCAGCCAGCAGCGGCGCTTTTTTGGTCTCGATCAGGTCTGCCAGTCGCTCAATCAGCTTTGATTTTTGAACCTGGTAGGGGATTTCAGTGACAATGACTTGCCATTGGCCGCGGCCAAGGTCTTCGACCTGCCACCTTGCGCGCATGCGGAAACTGCCGCGTCCGGTTTCATAGGACTGCAGGATCGATTCCTTCGACTCCACGATAATGCCGCCGGTCGGAAAGTCAGGGCCCGGCATCACTTCGAGCAATTCCTCGGTTGTGGTTGAGGCCCGGTCAATCAGGAGGAGGGCGGCATCGATCGTCTCAGCGACATTGTGAGGCGGAATGCTGGTGGCCATGCCAACCGCAATTCCGGTCGCGCCATTGGCCAACAGGTTGGGGTATCCAGCGGGCAGGACAACCGGCTCTTCGTCAGTCTCAGAATAATTGACCTTGAAATCGACGGCATCCTCATCCAGGCCCTCGAGCATGATCTGTGCAGCCACCGTCATGCGCGCTTCGGTGTATCGGTACGCAGCAGCCGTATCGCCATCAATGTTGCCGAAATTGCCTTGCCCATCGACCAGCGGATAGCGAACCGAGAAATCCTGGGCGAGACGCACCAAGGTGTCATAGATCGAGGTGTCGCCATGCGGGTGATAGTTACCCATCACGTCACCGACAATCTTCGCGCACTTCTTGAAACCACCTTCCGGGTTCAGCTTCAGTTCGCGCATGCCGTACAGGATGCGGCGCTGAACTGGCTTCAAACCATCGCGCACGTCGGGCAGGGCGCGAGATGTGATTGTGGACATGGCATAAGCGAGATAGCGCTTTGTCAGCGCTTCGCTCAGCGGTTCATTGATAATGCGGTCGTCGTCTGGTGCCATTGTTTCTGACATGGGGCCCCTGAAAGTTGGTCTGGTGGCGAGGAATCACCACGCATGTATACAGTTAACAGAAAACGGCTATTCGTTAACGAATGGACAACATGCGGCACCTGAGATCAATTTTGGGACTGTTCGGCTTCTTGGTCCTTGTCTGGTGTTTGCATGTGATCGTGCCGCCGCAACACAACCAGTTTCGTGCGCCGGACCTGACCGAACCGCTGGGTCTGGCGACATACGCAAAACTCACGCGGCTCAAGCACAACCCGTCGCTATGCCTGGAAAAATTAGGTGAAGCGGGGGTGGAATATGTCCTGCTGGCTGCTGATACGGACGATAGCCGTTGTGCCCTGGGAGAGACACTGACGTTGACCCGGTCCCTCACGCCATACAATGCCGCACCCTTGCGCATGAGTTGCCAACAAATGGCCGCGCTGTACATGTGGGAGCGCCAAATCGCACGGCCACTTGCCGAAAAAACTTTCGGTTCACCGCTTCGACAGATCGAAACCTATGGCACGTTCAGCTGCCGGAACATCGCTGGCTCGAACAAGCGCTCTGAACACAGCTACGCGAACGCCATCGATATTTCAGGGTTCGTGCTCGAAGATGGGCGCCGGATCATGGTGCGCGATCACTGGCGGGCAAGAAACGATTATGGACGATTCCTCAAGAAAGTGCATCGCGGGGCCTGCAAGCTCTTTTCGGTCACGCTGGGGCCGGATTATGATGCCGCCCATGCCGATCATTTTCACTTCGACATGGGCAGCACAGAATCCTGTAAGTAATCAAGCCTAATCGTGGCAGCTATAGCCGTCGTCGGTGACTTCCTTCACTCTGCCTTCGCCGCCGCAGACTCGCAGCGCGGTTTCGGTGTTGATCGCGATTTCGTCGACATTGCTATAGCCGGAATCGTCGACATGGATGCAGCCAGACAATGTGATCGTGGCCATGGCGATACCGCCAATTAGGAGTGCTTTCTTCATATCAGCCCTTTGGGTCTCAAGTTAGCTCTCCCCCTGAACGCTGACATCTTTGACCACAGGATTATGAACGCTGTTTGAACGTGACAGAAGATCAGGACAATTCTCGCCTTGAATCCGCTTCGATACGTTTGATGAGCGTCTCGCGCGTCGGTGGCATGGGTTTGTGGACCGCCGCAAATAGCCGATTATTGAGAAAATAACCTGTCAGGATAAAGGCATTGGAGATATCTTCCTGTGTGGCGGGGGCCGTTGCATCCAGAAGGAATGTCGGAAGGGGAAAAAGGCGATCGACATACTCCTCCGCCTCGGACCCGCGAACGGCGCGGCCGGTGTTCGGCGAAACATGCGTGAGACCATCGTTCGCGCCGGACAAGGCACACGACTCCAGGTCCAGCCCGAATCCGAGCGCCGACAACAGACCAAGCTCCCATCGCGCATAGAGCGCCGGCCAGATTGACCAATCTTCCAACGCATCGAGCAAGAGCAGGCTCGGTTGGTAAATGGATGAGCCGCCCCGGTCGCCTTCATCCACAGCAGCACGCAGGATTTGCGTCACCGTTGCAATGGCCGCCAGGGCCACAGGATTGTCGAGGTGTCGCGCCGCCCGGCTGATGCTGACTTCAGCGACATCATAACGGCCCAGTTGTTCTTCCAGTCTGCCTGTCCACGACACACTAACACTATTGCCGGGTTCATATTGTCCACGCTTGCGTCGACTGGCTCCGCCATAGACAAGGCCGGAGCGGCGACCGTGGGATGCGGTCAAGGCATCGAGGATCAGCCCGCTTTCCCCAAACCGGCGTGCCCCCAGAACCAGGGCTTCGTCACGCCATTGCATGGGGTTTGCTCCTAGACATCAAACTCCAGGCCGAAAGCGCTGTAGGCTTCGCGGCGCTCCATCCATTTCGGGTCGACTTTTACGAACAAGATCAGGTGTACGGGCTGGCCAAGCATTTCCGCGAGCTCTTCACGGGCGGCCTTTCCAATGGCCTTGATCGAGGCACCACCCTTGCCAAGGATCATCCCCTTGTGTTGTTCACGTGCGATGATGATGGCCTGGCGAATGCGCACGGACCCATTGTCAAATGGTTCCCAGCTCTCGGTTTCAACCATCAATTGATAGGGTAGCTCCTGGTGCAGTCGCAGCATCAGTTTTTCCCGCGTCACCTCGGCGGCGAGCAGGCGCATAGGCAGGTCGGCTGTCTGGTCTGGGGGATACATTGCCTCGCCTTCAGGCATCTGGTCCGCGAGTGTTTCCAGAAGACGTGTAACGCCATCCCCGTTAAGGGCCGACAGCATGAAGATTTCGCTGTAGACGCCCGTCGCGTTCAGTTCCGCCATGATTGGCAAGATCTGTTCATGGGGAAACAGGTCGATCTTGTTGAGGGCGAGCAGGACTTTGCGCCCTGACGTTTGCAGGGTTTCAATCACGCGCCGGTCATCCTCGACAGACAGACGTTCGGCTGCACTTGGCTTGTCTTCACGTACAGCCACCCAGGCAGCCGCATCGATCAGGTGGACAACAGCGTCAGCTTCGTCGGCGCCGGCCCATGCCGCCTTCACCATGGCCCGGTCAAGGCGTTTCTTGGCCCGGAATATCCCGGGCGTATCGACGAGGACGATCTGAGCATCCTTGCAATGGGCCACGCCGCGTACCGGGAAACGGGTCGTCTGCACCTTGTGGGTGACGATCGCGATCTTGGTGCCGACCAGGCGGTTGACCAGTGTTGACTTGCCAGCATTCGGCGCGCCGATAATGGCGACAAAGCCGGCGTGCTTGATGTCTTCAATGCGCGGTGTTTGAGGGTCCGAGATATCGCTCATTAGTTTTCCAATTGCTCAAGGAGGGCAGAGGCTGCCGCTTTTTCAGCTTCCTGTCGATTTTTTCCAGTCGCTGTTGCGGTTCCACGTCCGTCAATACTGACTTGGACGGTGAAGACGGGGGCATGGGGCGGGCCTTCCTGCGCGATGATGCGATATTCAGCATAAGGCACATTTTGCGCACCGCACCAGTCACTCAGGCGTGTTTTCGGGTTCGCGCCCTCGTCGAGTGAGGCCTTGATCGTATCGAAAATCCAGCATCTTTTGATGAAAGCTTCGGCCGCTTTAAGGCCGGAATCGCGGTAAATGGCGGCTATCAGCGCCTCAACACCGTCGGCGACGGCCTTGTCATAGTGGCCTGAGCGGTTCTTTTGCATCGAGACGTCGAGGAAAAGAAAGTCGCGCAAATTGAATTGTTCGCCAACTGCCGCGCACGTCTCGCCGCTAACCAGGCGGTGAAACAGCTTCGTCAGGTGACCTTCGCGCTCCTTGGGATATCTCACCATGAGCATTTCGGCCATGACCAGCCCGAGAACCCGGTCGCCGAGGAATTCCAGTCGCTGGTTGGAAAACTGCGCGCCCCCGCCGAAATCATCAATCAGGCTAGGATGCGTGAGGGCGCGGGTCAGCCAGCTGTCATCCTTGAAACTATAGCCAATCGCGGCTTCCAGCTCCTGGCGCTTCTCTGGTGTCAGGACCGGGCGTTTTCGCACTGCTGACTTGGCGGCAGCACGCAGGCGGGTGCGTTTGGGGCGTCCATGCTTGCTCATTCAGTCATGCTTCCAGGCAGGGCCTCAATGATGACCTGGGCCTCTGCCCATGGATGGTCATCTGTCATCGTCAGGTGAACACTTGGGGTTAGGCCCTCCGGGACCAGTTCCTGCAGTCGCGCCTGTGCGCCCCCAGTCAGCTTCAATGTTGGCTTGCCGGAAGGCAGGTTGACCACTTCGATATGTTTCCAGTGAACACCGCGCCGGGGAACGCCGGTGCCCAGTGCCTTGGCGCAGGCCTCTTTGGCGGCAAACCGTTTGGCATAGGTTTCTGCCGTCAGGCGCCGTTTTCGGGCCTTTGCAATTTCGCCTTGTGTGAAACAGCGATTTTCGAACCGCTCGCCAAACCGATCAAGGGAGCGCTGGATGCGCTCGATATTGCAAAGGTCGTTGCCAATTCCGATAATCATGCGCGCGCTTCATCCATCAGCCGCCGCATTTCGCTCACTGCTTCACCGAGGCCTGTGAAAATCGCCTCACCGATCAGGAAGTGGCCGATATTGAGTTCGGTGATCTGCGGTATGGCGGCAATTGGGGTGACCGTATCGAAAGTCAGTCCATGGCCCGCCTGTGGCTCGATGCCAAGCTCAACCGCTTGTTCCGCGCATGTACTGATACGATCCAGCTCAATTCCGGCCAGTTCGCCTTCGCCCGCCAGGACAAGTTCGACAAACCGTCCCGTATGGAACTCTGTAATGTCGACGCCCATGCGGTGCGCGGCCACGAGCTGGACCGGGTCCGGCTCGATAAAGAAGGACACCAGACTACCATTGTCCTGCAAGCGTTTGACATATTCGGACAGGAAGTTGTGCTGGCGCGCTGCATCCAGTCCGCCTTCCGTGGTCAGTTCCGCCCGCTTTTCGGGTACGAACATTGCCGTTTCTGGTTTGAAGGCGAGGGCAATGTTGAGCATTTCCTCAGTGGCGGCCATTTCAAGATTGATCGGCAACTGAGTGGCAGTCCTGATCTCGTTCAGGTCACCATCACGAATGTGCCTGCGGTCTTCACGCAGGTGGAGAGTGATCCCGTCAGCGCCAGCATTTGATGCGATCGCCGCCGCGCGCGCCGGGTCCGGGTGGTCGCCGCCGCGGGCATTTCGAATGGTCGCCACGTGATCAATATTGACCCCAAGCCGGATAGGGTGGGTCATTTGTTCAAGCCTCTGCTGCCGGGCTTGTAGGCGGGGATTTTCTCCAGTTCGGGGGGCAGGTTATCTGCGTCATAGTCCGGGAAATCGATGGACGCTAAGGACACCAGTTCGCAGCCCACTTCGGCCTTTCCACCGCTCCGGTCGATGATGCATGAGCCCCCCACGACTGTGCCGGGCAGGGCCTGCAAGGCCTCGACTGTTTCACGGAATGACAGGCCTGTTGTGACGATATCTTCAGCGATCAGCACGCGGTCTGTCGGCTTGATCTCGAAACTGCGGCGCAGCTGGAATTGGCCATCGACCCGTTCGACGAAAACGGCGCGACAGCCGAGCTGACGGGCAAGCTCGTAACTGGGGATGACGCCGCCCATAGCCGGGCCGACGACGACATCAATCTCCCCGAGATGTTCCCTGACTTTTATCGCCAGGGCCTTGCACAGCTTTTCGGAGCTTTTCGGCTGTGAGAACACGAGGGCCTTCTGGAGGAAAACTGGACTGCGCCGACCCGATGAAAGGATGAAATGTCCTTCGAGCAAGGCGCCTGCCTCTCGAAATACGTCCAGAACTTGCTCATTGTTCAATTTCACTCTCCTCCAGGCGCTCGACACGCTCGACCACGGCCAATGCGCGCAGGGCCGCCTTGATCTGTTCCAGATGACGTAGATCCTCGACTTCGATGTCGAATACAAGGTCCATGAATTGACCGGACCGTTCATGGGTCGATACGCCGGTAATGTTGCCGCCGGCCTGTGCCACGGCCGAGCATTGCTGGGCCAGTACACCGCGATTGTCAGCGGCGGTCACGACGATGCGTCCGATCGCGCGTACGCCGCTCTTGGCCAGCTCGGTCCATTGCAGGTCAACCCAGACGTCTGGGCGATCTTCGTACTTGGCGACCGTGCCGCAAAAGATCGTATGTACGACCAGGCCCTTGTCTTCTTCGCGAAGGCCGATGATCCGGTCTCCGGGGATTG